>JAYWGI010000320.1:0-5471 GCA_043779025.1 Myxococcales bacterium | reverse complement strand
GTACTTTCGGAGCTGGACCAAAGCGGCGCGCCCGAAGACCGCGCCCGAGTACACGCGCTGTCGCTCGCGCAGCGGCTCCAAAGCTCGGTGCGTGATTCAGGCACGCTATGCATTGTGGAGCCTGCGCTTAAAGACCGCACACGCCACCTGCATGCGGTGCGGGATGCGATGCTGGGTGATGGCCGCGCTACCGTCTATGCGCCATGCTTGCATACTGCACCTTGCCCCGCGCTTGCCCGCGAGGAGGACTGGTGCCACGACGACGTGCTCGTGGATCTGCCTGACTGGTTGGTGCCTACAGCGCGCGCGGCGGGCCTACGCTACCAAGGCCTGACGCTCGCGTATTTGCTGCTGCGGAAGGATGGCCGGCGTTTGCGGGATGCCATTGCGGGCGAAGGCGTCGGGCGTGCGACAAGCGCGGTGATTGCCTCGAAGGGCAAGACCGAAGTGGTGCTCTGCGGCGACGCGCGAAGCGGTGAGCAGCGGGGCCGCTTGCGTTTGCTCGACCGAGATCAGACGTCCGAGAACGCGCCTTGGCTGAGCCTTAAGCACGGGGACTTGGTGCGCTTCGAAGGCGAGCTGCCCGAGCGCTCGCGTCTGAGTAAGAAGACGCTCGTCATCGTGCAATGAGAGGCCTCTACGCGATCGTCGACGTAGGCACGCTGGACGCCGCGGGTATCGCCGTGTTGCCTGTTGTCGACGCGCTTCTCCGCGCCGCCCCGCCGATGTTGCAGCTGCGCGCAAAAAATATAAGTGCAGAGCGCACGCATGACATGGCGTTTGAGATCGCCGCGCGATGCGCGGGTACAAGCACCGCCTTTGTTGTGAATGATGACCCGAACTTGGCGGCTAGGGTAGGCGCGCAGTATGTGCATTTGGGGCAGGGGGATGCCTCGCCGCGCGAAGTGCTTCTGTCGCATCCGGAGCAGAAAATAGGCTTGTCTACGCACACCGAGCTTGAACTTGTTGCGTCGCTCGCCATGCCTCTTTCTTACGTGGCGCTGGGGCCCGTCTATGGGACGCAGACGAAAGCGGATGCGGCGCCGGTGGTGCCTTGGGAACTGGTGCAGCGTGCACGTGCACTCTGCATGGGACGGCCTTTGGTGGTCATTGGTGGCATCGATGAAGAGCGCGCACGCGCGCTTGTGCCGCACGTCGACATGGTCGCTGTCATCGGTGCGCTGGTTGATGCTGACATGGCCGAAGTTGCGGCGCGCGCGCGGCGCCTGCAAGCGCTGTTCGCCTCATGTTAGGCGCCTACAAGCCGCCCAAACGCTGTATCGAGAAAAACATGCGCTCTACAGCCAATGCAGGCGACACGTTTGCGTCCAAATCGTCTCGGGCGGCATGAACTATCTCCGCAGCATTGGCCAAACGCTCGACGCGCGCGGCGTCAGGAGCTTGTTTCAGCGTGCGAAGAACGCGCTCGCGCAAGTGGGCTTCGATGGCGTCCAAGTGCGCGCCTACCTCGCCCTTCTCCTTCTTCCAGGAATCTGCCAGCGCGAGAGCCGCCCCCTGTGACCCCGCGAGCGCGGCGAGCACCTGCGGAGGTAGCTCGTCGGGCGCGGCGTACTCGGTCACTGGGTCGGCAAATCGTAAAGAGAAACAGCGTGAACGAATGGTGTCCAGGAGCGCCCCCGGTTGCTCGCTGAGCAACACAAAATACGTGCCATCGCCAGGCTCTTCGAGTGTTTTGAGTAGCGTATTGGCTGCTGCGGTGGAGAGTTCCTCGGGCCGATACAACAAGAACACGCGGGCCTTGTTCTCTGACGGCGCAAAGCCGCGGTGCGGCAAAACCATGGTGCGAATCTGGTCTACTGAGAGCTCTTGGCCCTCCGGCGTGCGCCGCCCAATTTGATCGGCATCGTAGAGGCCACGCCCCAGCACAATCAAGTCAGGGTGTTTGGCTGGCCCCGGCTCTGCGGGCATCTGGGCGCGCATGCACGCAGAGCAAGCGTTGCAGGCCATGCTCTCGCCCTGTGCTCGCAGTTCGCACACCAGCGCTTGGGCAAGGCCCCAAGCACTGGGCGCCATGTTTTGAACACTGCTGCCGTACATCAGGTAGGCATGATGCACGGAGCCCACGGCGAGCGCGCGCGCCAGCGTTTGCGCGACCACCGGATAGCTCGGGGGTGCGGCATACGCAGCGCTCGCAGTGGTTGTCATCGCTCAGGCTTCCAGATTGGGGTCTAAGCGCCCGTGAACGCTGCAGGGCGCTTGGCCAAGAAGGCGGCCATCCCTTCACGCTGATCGTGGCTGCCAAAGATGTCCGCGAAAGCTTCGGTCTCGAGATCCGTTGCGAGCGTGAGCGCCAAGTGTTCGCCGGTCAGAATCACGCGCTTACATGCGCGTACGGCCAGCGGCCCTTTGCCGGCGATCTTCTTCGCGGCCTCTTGTGCTTTGAGAAGCAAATCAGCGGGTGGAAACACCTTGTTCGCAAGGCCTGTACGTAGCGCTTCGGCCGAGTCCACGATGTCACCCGTGTAGCAAAGCTCGCGCGCAAGCGCTGCACCCGCGCGGCGCATGAGGCGCTGCGTACCGCCAAAGCCGGGGATGACGCCCAGATTGACTTCGGGCTGACCGAACTTGGCGCGCTCGCTGGCGTAGATAAAATCACATGCGAGTGCAAGCTCGCAGCCGCCTCCCAAAGCGAAGCCGTTCACGGCCGCAATGACCGGAAAGTGCAGTGACTCAATCAGGTGGTTCACGCCCTGGCCCAGCGACGCGAATGCGCGCGCCTCGTCGCCGGTCATGGTGCTCATGGCCTCGATGTCTGCACCAGCTGCAAACGCCTTCTCGCCGCTGCCGGTAATCACCGCCGCCAAAACGGCGCTGTCAGCCTGCAGGGTGAGCAACACGGCATGGAGCTCGGTGAGCAATTGTGCGTTGAGTGCGTTGAGCTTCTCGGGGCGGTTGAGAACGATGGTGACAACAGCGCCTTCACGGAGGTGCAGAACGGTGGGCTCGACGCTCATCGCGCACCACCAAGCTGCGGATTCACGCCTGTGCGTGCACCAGATGCGTCATACACGTAAAATCCACGCCCTGTTTTTTTGCCGTGCCAGCCGGCAGCGACCAAGTTGCGCAGCAGGGTAGGCGCGCGGTATTTGTCTTCGCGTAAATCCGTGTAGAGCACATCTGAAATGGCCAGCACCGTGTCCAGGCCAATCAGGTCTGAGAGCTCAAACGGGCCCATCGGGTGGTTGAGACCCAGCTTGGCGCCGGTATCGATGTCCTCGGGGGTACCCACGCCTTCTTGCAGCGCGAAGGCCGCCTCACAAAGCATTGGGATCAGGATACGGTTGACCATGAAGCCCGGGGCGTCGTTGCTCACAGCCACGGTCTTACCCATGGATTCCGCAACCGCCTTGGTGGTGGCGGAGGTGGCCGCCGAGGTCTGTACGGCTTTGACCAATTCGACCAGCTTCATCAGCGGTGGAGGGTTCATAAAGTGCATGCCCACCACGAGTTCGGGGCGGCTGGTGAGCGCCGCCAAACGCGTGAGTGAGATCGACGAGGTGTTGCTGGCAAGGATGGCGCCCTTCTTCATGGCCTTGTCGCAGGCCTCGAAGATCTTCGCTTTGAGGGAGGCGTTCTCGGTGGCGGCCTCAACAACGAGATCGGCATCGCCAAAGGCCTCGGGCCCTGAAACACAGGTGATTCTGGCCAAAAGTGCGTCGCGCGCGGCAGCCTCCATCTTGCCCTTGTCCACTTGGCGGGTCAGCGCTGCGGCAATCTTCGCCTTGCCCTTCTCGGCAAACGTTACGCTGGCATCGCTTAGCAAGACCTCGTAGCCCGCGGCGGCGGCGACTTGCGCGATGCCTCCGCCCATTTGTCCTGCGCCCACAACTCCGACGACCTTGATGCCTTCAACTTGTGCCATGTGATACTTCTCCCTTGGGTCCTGCCCTGGCGCGGAACCTATGCGACTGCCCGCGGACACGCAACCCGCTCTGTGCCGGCTCCGATAGGGCTGGCATGCTCCAAATGCTCGAAGCCCAACTCCCTACCTCAACTTTCAACGATGCACGTGCGGGGGATGCCGCGCGGGTGCTTCACGACGTGTTTGGACACGGTGCGTTTCGCGGCGATCAGCGCCGGGTTTGCGATGCGGTCATCGCTGGCCGCGATGCCATGATCGTGATGCCCACGGGGGCCGGAAAGTCTCTTTGCTTTCAGTTGCCCGCCATCGTGCGCGGGGGCACCTGTTTGGTCATCAGTCCGCTGGTCGCGCTCATCGAGGACCAAGTTGCCAAGTTGCGGGGCTTGGGGTTGCGCGCAGAGCGCATTCATTCGGGGATCGATCGCGAGAGCTCACGCGAGATTTGCAAAGCCTATCTTCGGGGCGAACTTAACTATTTGTATATTGCACCGGAGCGTTTGCGGGTTCCCGGGTTTTTGGAGTTTCTGGCCAAGCGTACGCCCTCCTTGGTGGCCATCGACGAGGCGCACTGCATCAGCCATTGGGGCCACGACTTTAGGCCCGAGTACCGCATGCTGGGCGAGCGCTTGCCCGCGCTTCGGCCCGCGCCCATCGTCGCGCTTACCGCCACGGCCACGGCCGACGTGCAAGAGGACATCGTGCGCCAGCTCAACCTGGGCGGCAGCGAGAGTGGCGCCAATGCCGAGATATGCATCTCCGGGTTCAGGCGCACCAACTTGGCGGTGCGCGCGGAGACCATGCTGCCATCGGAGCGCCCCGACCGCGTGCGAGAGTTGCTCTCCGTAGAAGGCAAACTTCCGGCCATTGTTTATGCGCCCACGCGTCGTGAAGTGGAGGCGCTATCGGCCCATCTGAACAAGTGCAAACTGCATACAGTGGCATACCATGCGGGCATGTCTCAGCCGGAGCGCGAGCGCGCGCAAGAAGGCTTTTTGCAGGGGCGTGTGGATATCATTGTGGCTACGGTGGCGTTTGGTATGGGCATCGACAAAGCCAATGTGCGCACGGTGGTGCACGCCGGACTGCCTGGCAGCTTGGAGGGGTACTACCAAGAGATTGGCCGCGCGGGCCGCGATGGGCTTCCGTCGGATGTGCAACTTATCTACTCCCACGCCGACAGGCGGACGCAGGAGTTTTTGCTGGCCAAGAGCTACCCCGATCCGGTGTTGGTAAAAAAGGTGTATCTTGCACTCTCAAACAACCCACGCAGCGCTAGCGAGTTGGCGGAGAGCTTGGGCGAGGAGGCTGACGTGATGGCACGCGTGCTCGAGCAACTCTGGGTGCAAGGCGGCGCGCAGCCATTCACGGGTACGGGGGCCGGGGCGTCGGACGAGTTCGAGAGCTATGACATCGGTCCCACCTTCGTGCGCGGCGAGATCGCAGCACTTGCAAGGTACACGGATCAGCGTGCGCGTAGGCACGACATGTTGCAGCGCATGCTGTCCTTCGTGCGCACCGACGCGTGCCGCATGCTCGACTTGGTGGGCTTCTTCGGCGACACCGGGGACAGCGGCCAAGCTTGCGGCCT
>JAYWGI010000319.1:0-2025 GCA_043779025.1 Myxococcales bacterium | reverse complement strand
GAGCGTGATGCCGGTGCTGTTCGAACCGTGGTGCTTGGCAGCGTGCACCACCATGGGGCCCCACCCACAGCCGATGTCCAAGTGCTCATCACCGGGCTTCATCTGCACGTACTGACAGATGGTCTCGAGCTTGCGATCTTGGGCGACCTCGAGCGACTCGTCGGGGCTGCGGAAGATGCCGCTGGTGTACGTCATCGACGGTCCGAGGAACCAATTGTAGAAATCGTTGCCGCGGTTGTAGACGTGCGCGATGTCGCCCTTGTCGGACGCCAGCGTGTGCGACACGTTCTGGCCCAAGAACTCGCGGAAGTAGAACTTCACGTCGCCCCACGTGAAGCAGAACCGGATAAGCTGATTGCGACGCAAAAAGGTGTCGTGCAAGTCCTGGAGCATGTCAAGTTCGCCCTTCATGTAGGCTTCGTAGAGCACTTCCATGGGGATCTTCTTGCCGGCCCACTTGGCCTGATCGCTAGGGTTTTTCCACGAAAAGTAGGGCTCCCATTTGGCGGCGCCGTCGTCGTGTTGGTGCGAACGGTAGACCAAGTAGAGCAGCGGCAAGACGATGCCAAACACGGGCACGGCGAACCACGCGGCCACGGCCATCGACCAGTTGCCTTGGCTCGCAAGCCAGATCATCCCAGCAAAAATAGTCGGGATGGCGAGCAGTGTAAGGCCGCTTTGCTCCATGAGCCAAAAGATGACGGAAAGACCGTTGCCTCGGCCACGTTCGTCCGGGCGCTCAATGTTGGCGGCTTTAAAAGGCGTCGACGAGCCGTCGGCTTCGAGCGGTGCTGTAGGGGAAGTGGGCTGATTCATCGCGGCGCACATGACCCTAAGTTGCGTCAAAGGAGAAGCCTGTAGTTTGCAGGATCGGCCTTTGTGTGCACTTTTTTTGGCGCTGAGTCAGAAACGACCATCCAAGTATGCCGGCATCAGAAAGCGCCTGCGCTCGCGTTCCAGCTGCGCTATGGCCCGAGATATGTCCGATTATCGTCTCAATCCAGCAGGCCGCACTCTTGAGTCCAATTCGCTCGTCGACGAGGTCATTGCCAAAGAGCTTTCGCGCCGGCAGATGGTGCGCGGCGTGATGACAACAACCGTCGGTGGTTGGCTCGGTGCAGTCGGTTTGGCCGCCTGTGGCGACGCGTCAAATGGCAACGCTGTAGGCACCATTCCAGGCGGCCAGCTTGGCGACTCCGCGCTGCCCTCCGGCCGGGACGCCGGAATCGAGCCTCCTGAGGACAGCCGCGCCGTAGTGAATCCAACCGCGCACCTTGTTGGCATGGGTTGGCATGAACAGGATCGCAATGCCGCTATGAAGGCTGCATTGGATGAGACGGTAGGCCTCCGCATGATCAAGCCCGGCCAGTCGGTGTACCTCCGCGTCAACAGCAACTCTGGTGACAAGTACCCCTACTCCACAGCTCCGGAGACGTTGCTTGCTGTAGGCGGCATGCTGCGCGATATGGGCGTAACGGATCTGCGGATAGGCGACCGCTCGTTCTGGGGCGACACCGACACGGCGGGAAACCTTCGAAGCAACGGCATCGCCGGCGCGGCGACAACGCTCGGGACCACCGCGATGGTCTTCGATGACACCGTCGATTGGGTCACCCTGCCGCCTGGGAGCGTCCCCAACTGGAAGGGCACGGTCCGGTTGCCCGCGGCAGCCGTAAACGCGGATCACATGATCATTCTCTCGTGCGTCAAGACGCACTTCATCGCCACAATCACGATGTCTCTCAAGATCTCGCTCGGCTTGGTGCACCCCAGCGATCGTGCGCGCGAGGGGAATCTCAAAAACCACGACACGCGCGTGCTCTACAAGCAAACCGCCCAAATCAATAAGGCGTTCACGCCTTCTCTCATCATTCAGGACGGATACTCTACGCTTGCGTCCGGCGGGCCGACCAAGCGCGATCGTCCTTCGGGCGCCCCCGCTGGTTTTACGCCCTCGATCGTGAATCCCAAGATCTTTATCGTCAGCACCGACCGCATCGCAGCCGACGTTGCCGGCATTGGCGT
>JAYWGI010000318.1:0-2025 GCA_043779025.1 Myxococcales bacterium | reverse complement strand
GGCCGGCGCGCACCCCGAGGGTACGCTGCTGCCAAGCGATCTCCGCAACATTCCGCGCGTGGCCATCGTGCTGGGCAACGAGCATCGCGGCATTCATCCGGACTTGGAGGCCCAGTGCGACTTGCGCGTGAAGGTGCCTATGCGCGGCTTTGTGGAGAGCTTGAATGTGAGCGTCACCGCGGCCGTGCTTTTGAGCTCAGCCACGGCCGGACGCCCGGGGGACTTGAGCGAGATGGATAAGAAGAGGCTCTACGCGCGCGGCCTGTACTTCTCGGTGCCGCACGCCGAGTCGCATTTTCGAACGTAGAGCGGTTTCCACTTGGGTTGAGCTTCGCTGCCTCGGCAAGGCGGACTCCGAGCACCGGACGTAAGCCTAGATTGCTAGGTGCGCCCGGAGCACAGGAGCCAACGACGGCGAGGGGCGGAGATCAGACCAAGTGGGATTCCGCTCTCGTTTCCGGGTTGCCGTATGCGATGTTGTCCAGCGATCCGTACGCCCGCGTTGACGCCTGCACGACAGAGATGTCATCGGCCCCGCTGCACTCCGTCGGCGATCGCGAGCGTTCCTTACCTTGGCATGAGGTTTGCACGTCCCGCGCGCGACCTAAAGGACACGTTTGATCGGCTTGCAAAAGAGGGGTCTTGGCTACAATGGGAAAGCAAAATTTTGCGGCTGTAGTTTGTGCGGTGTTCGGCATTACAGGGTCCGCGATGGCGCAAGCCGCGTCTCCCAAACGCTTCGGCGTGGTCGAGACCGAAGGCGTCAAGGTGGACGAACGCAAGACCGTGCGCTTGGAACTGGTCGGTGCGGGCGGCGCCCCGCTCGAGCTGTCTATTCAATCGGGTTTCTTGGCGATGCCATGGGCGTCGCGCCAACGTGGCCATGCACTCGGCACCAACCCCGACTTGGGCACACTGGGTGACATCCATTGCGTGACGCCCTGCACTGTAGAGCTGCCCGCGGGCGGGTATGGAGTGCACCTTATGCCGCGCGGCTCGTTTGGGTTCTTGGGCCCAATGGGCGCGAACCAGAACCTGCAGCTGTCGCAAGACGCCAACCAACGCGTGGAGCTCACCTACATCGATGACTCGGCCTACCGACGCACCGGCGCGTGGGTGATGGTCGGCAGTGTCGCGGCAATGTTTGCAGGGATGGCCGTCAGCATTGCGGCGACGGATGAGGGCGACGCGGGCCGGGGCTACCTGATCGGGGGCAGCATCGTCGGCGGCTTGCTCGGCGTGGGCGTCGGCATGGGATTGATGCTGAACTTCGATGAGGCGACAGCGAAGTTTCAAGCCCCGACGCTGTGCACAGCCTCGGGCACGGCAGCGGCGATCCCGACTCCCGCGCTGCAAGGGCGCCCGTGATGTCTGTTCGGACGCGTGGCGGTCTGTGCGCGTTGACCTTGGCGCTCGGCAATCTCACGTCGCGTGTCGCGCTGGATGAGGACGCGCCGAAGCCGTCTATCCGCGTGGCGGAGACCGAAGGCGTCAAAGTGGACGAACGCAAGACCGTGCACCTGGAGCTTGTCGGCGCACGTGGCGCACCGCTCGAGCTCTCAATCCAATCCGCATTTCTGGACACCTCTTGGTGGGGCCGACTACTCGACCACAAGGCGCGCGAAGATGGCGAGGCTCCACCGCGCGCGGCAACGGGGACCAACGCCGACTTGGGTACGCTGCGCGACATTCATTGCGTGACGCCTTGCACCGTGGAGTTGCCGGTCGGTGGCTATGGCGTGCACCTGATGCCGCGCGGGTCGTTTGGCTATCTGGGGCCGAATGGCGCCAATCAGAACCTGCAACTGTCCGATGCAACGGATCAAAAGGTGGAGCTTACGTACATCGACGGTACAGCCTACCGGAGGGCGGGGCTTTGGACGGTTATTGGCGGAATTTTGACATCCGTTGGTTGCCTTACTGTCAGTAGCCTGAGCGACAACCTGAACAGCACGGAGAGCCATCTCTTGAACGGCGGTGCGATTGCAGGCCTCGCGGCGGGCTTCGTGGGTTCTTTTCTCATGT
>JAYWGI010000317.1:0-5476 GCA_043779025.1 Myxococcales bacterium | reverse complement strand
CGCGAATGCCTCCGCGTGCTCAAACCCGGAGGGATTTTCTTTGCAACGATGGTCAACCGCTGGGCTCTCGACGGATTTTTCGTTCTTCAACGCGCTCGCCAATTCGCTCTCGGCAAGGACTTCGACGACCGCCATCCTCACTGCGAGTTTTTTACCCCCCGCGAGCTGCACGATGAGGTGACCAAGCAGGGGCTCGTCAACGTGCGCGTCCAGGGACGGCTACTCGCGCCAATGCGGATGGCGTACAAGGTTTCGCCCACGCTTGGCAGCAAGCTCGCTCAGCGCGTCGAGGCGCTAGACGATACGCTCAATGATCTGGCCTTCATGACCCCGCTCGCTGGCCACCTACTGGTGGTCGCACAGCGCCCGCGCGATTAATCGCCCCGCAAGCGCTCTCGCCCGCAAGCGACGAAGTCGCAAGCGCTCTCCCCCAAGTTGTGAGCCAGCAAAACGGGACGTGGCGCCGCATCCGCTAGGGCGCCGGGGCGCGCCGGCTACGCTTTGGTAGCTCAGCGCCCCGGCAACCGACGCGGTGCGGATGCCTCGTCCGCGTTTTGGCGTGCCTGGGTGGGGTCGAACCACCGACCACCGACTTAGAAGGACGGTGCTCTATCCAACTGAGCTACAGGCACGTGCAAACATCAATTACACCAAACGGGGGCGACATCGCCAGAGGCCTTACCTGCCATCACAAGCCGTCGCCGCCATCGGCCGCTTCCTCGGCGGCCGAGCCTCCGGCCACGTCGACGAAGTACCGCAGCGCGACCACAAAAGTGGTGCCCGGCACATCGCCCGAGAACTCGTGGCGCACCGAGGCGTCAAAGCCCACTTTGCTGCCCACGTAGCCGATTCCGCCGGCCGCGGCGTGCGTACGCCGGAGTTCGTCATAGCTGTAACCTGCACGGAGTGGCACATGCTCTCCCTGCAGCCACTCGGCGCCGGCCCGCACGCCCCAGGTGGCGCTGGGCCCTGAGCTTGTGTCGAGCAGGCCGTTCACTTCGGTCGTCAGCTCGCCCGTGCGTAGGCCCAGTCCGGCGGCGATTCTCCTGGGGAGCAGCGCGTCCGAGGCGCCGAGTAAATTCTCACCGGAGAGTCCCGCCCGCAAAGACTCCCCGAGCGCAAACGCCACACCTGCACCTGCCGAAAACCCGTCTGTGGCGGTCTCGCGCGGGGCGCCCGGCAGGCGCGTGTCCAGCTGAGTGATGGCCAGATAGCGCCCAGAGAGGCCGAGGTGGGCGCGCTCGCCCAGCGGGTAGGCTGCCGATACGCGTGCATCCCACCAGGTTTGGCGCAATCCGTCTTTCTCCATGCGGTTCCATGTGCCGGCGAGACCCATGGCCGTGCGCACCGAGCTGTTGTCGGCGATCATCGCGCCGTAGGTTTGCCGTCCAGCGACGGGGACAAACGCCGCCAGTGCATCCATATGGTAGGCCTTGAGCAGACCCAAATTGGCGGGGTTGTAGACCGCGCCCGTGGTTGAGCCTCCGAGTACATAGGCGGCGCCCCCCAAGGCCAGTGCGCGCGCCTGAGGCATCTCACCCGAGGCGTAGCCCGAGGCAAGCGCCGCCTCTGCGGGGGCCGCGCTGTCCGCCTGCGCTTGGCCAGAGGTCAACGCGAATGCGACAACAACGCACAGGGGGAGGACCAAGCCGTGCTCTTTGCTTACGCGTTGGGAGGGCATCTTAGGTTCTGTACCCCGCCGTGGGGGTTCGGGCGAAAAAATGAAAACTTACCTACACGGTGCGACATGTGCGGGAATGCAGGTTCAAATCATGACGCAGCCCGCTATTTGCGCGTCACATGGACTCTTGACACGCGTTCGCTAGACAAAAAACGCGTGTTCAAAACACGTGCGGATCACACCTGATCCAAAAACAGACCAAAGATCATCCTGTTCAGTGCCTTATCCACAGGCGGCATTGCCACGGAATGGAACTCCGGGTGCTCTGCAGAAAAAAAAACCGCCACTATTCATATCCTTCTACGAATGTACGAATTGCGCTGGCGACACATTGAAGCGTCGCGTTAGCTGCTGCTTGTCACCGAGTTGTGACGGCGGTGTTTGCCAAGGGGGGACCCTCGGGGCGCCGTGTTTCAACCTCTGACTCTACCTAAGTTGTCCACACTCTGTGGGCGAACTGTGGATAACTTTTCTCCCGAAGGCCGAACCTCTCCGAATGACCCTTTCTCCCGTTTCAGCGTGGCAGCACCTCGTCGAGGAAACCCGTGAGCGATCACCGGGCCGAACCTTCGACCAATGGTTCTCGCAAGTTCAGTTCGAAAGCTTCACCGATGGCGTGCTGGCGCTCCGTGCCGAAAACGATTTCGTGCGCCAGTTCGTCAGTGACCACTACCTGCCCGAGATGTGCGGTCGTCTTGCCGTTCAAACTGGTCTTTCTGTGCAAATTGCATGGACTTTGGGCGGCGCCTTCGACGCGCCTGTCGTCGAAGCCGAGCCCGCCTCCGTGATGGAGCTGCCGCTGTCTTCCTCGCCCCGCAGCGCGCTTCTTCGCGCAGGCAAAGTGGTCGCGCCCATGTCCATCAAGGAACCCGCACCGTTCCCGGCCGACATCGATCCGCGCCACACCTTTGAGACCTTCGTGCTCGGCCCGACCAATCAGCTCGCCCATGCCGCAAGCGTGGCGGCGTCGGGCGGCGTAGGCCCGCGCTACAACCCGCTCTTCTTGTGTGGGCCCACGGGCGTCGGCAAAACGCACCTCTTGCACGCCATCGCCAACCACGTGCGCAGCATGCGCCCTGACGCGCACATCGTGTACATCTCGGCCGAGCAGTTCATGAACGAGTTCGTCGACGCGATTAAGAACAAGCGCATGGACGAGTTCCGCGCCAAGTTCCGCGAGCAGTGCGACTTGCTCTTGGTGGACGACGTGCAATCACTCGCCGGCAAAACGC
The DNA here is from genome assembly GCA_043779025.1 of Myxococcales bacterium. Lineage (GTDB taxonomy): Bacteria > Myxococcota_A > Polyangia > Polyangiales > Polyangiaceae > JAAFHJ01. Next base: position 2,563 of record JAYWGI010000317.1, on the reverse strand, counting down.
AGACCCAAGAAGAGTTCTTCCACGCGTTCAACAGCTTGCGCCAAGCGGGCAAAACGGTGGTGCTTACCAGCGACAAGTACCCTCAAAACTTGGACCGCATGGAGGAGCGCTTGGTCACACGATTCTCGGCCGGTTTGGTGGCCGACATCCAGTGGCCCGAGCTCGAAACCCGCATCGCCATCCTGCGCAAAAAAGCCGAGGCCGACAAGCTCTTGGTGCCCGACGAGGTTGTGATTTTCCTTGCGCAATCCGTGCGACGAAGCGTGCGAGAGCTTGAGGGGGCGCTTATTCGGCTGTCTGCCAAGTCAGGCCTTTTAGGCATCCCGCTTGACGTGGCCTTTGCGCGCCAGGAGCTCGCGATGTCGGGGCAGCTTCGCACGCAAGAGACCAGCATCGAAGACATCCAGCGTGCCGCGTGTCACCACTTTGCGCTCCGCTCCACCGACTTGGTCTCCAAAGATCGTCACAAGAGCGTGGCCTTCGCGCGGCACGTGGCCATGTACATTTGCAAGCAGCGCCTGCGCTCAAGCTTGCCCGAGATCGGCCGCGCGTTCGGCGGCCGCGATCACACCACGGTGCTCAGCGCGGTGCGCAAAGTGGAGGGGCTCATCGAATCTGATCCGCACGTGCGCGCGCACGTCGAGGCCGTGACCCGCAAGATCTCGGGCGAGATGGAGTAGGTCGCCTCCGCCCATTCATTCGTCGAAAAGCAAGAAGAGCACCCTCAAACGAGAGTGCTCTTCTTGCTTTTCTTGAGTGGAGAAAAGGGGGATCGAACCCCTGACCTCGGCATTGCGAACGCCGCGCTCTCCCAGCTGAGCTATTCCCCCGCTAACGGGCACAACCCGATGAATACCCGCGGCGCGCCCAAAGGGTCAAGCCCTTTGGCACTCGGAATCGCCTGGTGTAGAGCGGCTCTAGTGGCCCCAGGTGAGCATCGCGCGCAGACCGATGGCTTCTCGGCTGGTTGTGCCGGAGATCTCGGTAAGGTTCCATTCCTGCCTGTAGAATACACCTGTTGCCCAGTCGCGCGACCAGGACACATCCAGGCCCCCTGCCAAGCCTACAACGGCCTGGGTCTGCCCGTGACCCCCGACGAGATCGGCGCCGGCGCTGACACCCACCCACGGCACATAGCGGAGCACGTCGAGCATGTAGGCCGCGCCCACGCGTACGCCCGTCCGAGGAAACGATTCCGTAGAATGGCTGAGGCCCCCTGAGACGCGCCAGGTGTCCGTGAGGTCTCGCATGTAGTGCGCACCTGTTTGCGCGTGGATGGGGCTGTCGAGTTGGGCGGCGCCCTCGAGCGCGACGTGACTTTGCCCCTCGTAGGCTTCGGCGCTCGCGCTGCGCAAACACACGCAAAGCGCAAGAGCGAGCCCAGAACCTCGGAACTTCATGTGAGACAAGCTAGCAAAGATTGCCTGAGCGTGTGCGCCGCGTACACTTTAGGCGAAAGCCTTATCTATGTCGCCCATTGCCCGCACCCGTTCCGACTACCGTGTTCTCAAGGAACTCGGATCTGGCGCGACTGCGACGGTTTACGAGGTGCAAGATACCCACTCCGGTGTGCACTATGCACTCAAACAAATGCGCTTCCGTCAGGGGCACAGTGCGGCCGAGGCCAGTGATCGTTTTGCCGAAGAAGTGCTGCTCCTGGCGCGCATTTCGAGCCCGCATGTGGTGCGCTTGGAGGCGTTTGGATTCGAGCAGGGGCAGCCCTTTGTGGTGCTGGAGCTTCTTGTCGGCGAGCCGCTCTCAACATTGCTCAAGCGCGAGCGCATACCGCGCATCGATCTTGCCCGAAGTCGAATCTCGGATGCGCTTCTTGCCGTTCGGGATTGCCATGCGGTGGGCGTGCTGCACCGAGACATTAAACCCGCGAATTTGCTGGTCACACCCGAAGGTCGCCTTAAGGTTGTGGACTTTGGTGTCGCTCGCTTTTCGGGGCAGGCCCACGATGACAAGTCTGCCAATGAGGTCGTCGGCAGCGTGTCCTACATGGCCCCTGAGCAGCTCAGCGAGCCGCTCAAAACAGCGGCGCCAGCCGATGTTTATGCGGTGGCTGTGACGGCGTTTCAGTGTCTCTCGGGCGCACTGCCCTTTGATGCTGCGACCACCGAGGGGATGATCTCCCAAAAGCTCAAGCAGCGCCCGAAAAGGCTTTCAGAGATGCGCTCCGGACCCCACATGCAAGCGTTTGACGCGTTCTTTGACCGGGCGCTTGAACGCTACCCCGAGGGCCGATTCCCCAGTGCCACCGCCATGCTGCGCGGCTGGGAGTCCTTGCCGTGGGATCAGTTGGAGCCCGCGACCCGAAGCCGCTGATGGTTGCTCGAGCGCGTCTACCGATGCCGAGCCAGAGTCAATCGGCACACTCTAGAGAGCAAATTCGCTCAGCAAACCCCACCGCACGCCGCGGTCTGAGACGACAAACTCGTCCGCACTGACCGCGTCCAAACACGTCAGAGCAATGGCTGCTCCGGCCACGATCACATCGGCACGCTTTGGGTCCAGGCCCGGTAGCCGCGCGCGTTCGTTGAGCGACACCGCGGCCAAGCGT
>JAYWGI010000316.1:0-2033 GCA_043779025.1 Myxococcales bacterium | reverse complement strand
ACGAGCTCGACCGCCCGCTCTACGAAGCGGCGCCTGTCCAAGCTCAGTTCTTGCGCATGGCCGCGCCTGAGGTGGCGCAGATGGACGGCGACTTGGTCGACGCCGGCAGCTTGCACTTTGGCCGCTACGAGATGGGTGTACTCCACACGCCCGGGCACACGCCGGGAAGCTGCTGCTTCCACGTCAAAGCCGACGGCCAAGACCATTTGTTTACCGGCGACACGCTGTTCAAGCGCGGCATTGGGCGCACCGATTTGTGGGGCGGAGATTTCGCCCAGATCATGAAGAGCTTACGCGAGAAGGTGCTGACGCTGCCGGGTGACGCGCTCGTTGTCGCGGGGCACGGCGCGGGCACAACGATTGGCGACGAAGTGCGTGCAAATCCGTTCTTGCGCCGATAAGCCGCTACTTCAGGGGGCACGTCAGATTCGATAGAATGTCGATGCAAGTCTTGCTGGTCGTGCTGCAGGTCAACCAGCGCCCGCAAAACCTCTTCTCGCTGTCGCACGGCTCGCCTGCTTTTTGCAGTACCACGCAGGTGCCGTCACTGCTGGTGGCCACGGTCCGGAGACAGCTGGCTCCCTCGACGCAGTAGCTTTCGCCTTGGCGGCATGCGGCGCTAGCAGGCAGCGCCACGGACTCCACACATTTGCTGCTTGCTGCGTCGCATCGTGCGCCTCCTGCGCACTGGCTTGAGCCGGCGACGCAGGCCTCCCCTAGCTTGGGCACGGCGACACAGAGCTTGGTGTCGTTCGCGCATAGCGCGCCTTGCACGCACGCGCCGGTGGTCGCGCAGGAGCTCCCCAATGTGGCCTTGGCCTCACACGTGTATGCGGTGCCGCTTCCGTTGCAGGTTGCGCCCGAGACGCATCGGCGCGAGGAGCCGCAGTCCTCTCCCAAGCCGCTGATCTTCGTGCCATCCACGCACTTTTTTGAGGCGCTGTCGCAGCGTGCACCCTGAGCACAACGAACGAGGGGTGCGGACTCGCTACACGCCTCGCCCACCTGCGCTGCCGGGCCGGCGGCACAAACGCCGCATCGCAGGCCGTCCTCGCCAGCCTTGCCGCCCGAACACTGGTTCGAGGCACACTGAAGCGAGGAAAAACACGCCGACCCCCCAGCAAGCGTACCCGGGTAGGCCTTGGTCGCAACGTTCGTCCCATTTGCGTTGCAGGTTGTTGCTGCCAGTTCGGCGGCAGCAACGGCATCGGCAACAATCCGAGGATCAACTCCTGGCAAACGTGCCAACTCAGCGATGGTTAGGGCTCCCTCGTATGCGTCTGCTTTTGCGGCCCCCGTAGAGCGGTATTGGCAGTTCACGGCATAGGTCGCCGCGGCCGCCTCGTACCGAGCAGCGTAGTCCGAAGTTGCTTCGCTCGACGTGCTGGGGCCGCAAGCCACCACAGACACAAAAGCAATGCTGGCTGAACCACAGAGGAGAATGCGCGGAGTGATCTTCATGCCCTGTACTGTGCATGATGCAAAGGCCCGCGCCAACGAAGTGCGTGCAAATCCGTTCCTGCGCCGCTAAACGCGCCTCACACCCATGCGACGCAGCGACCCCGAAAGCCTGAGCCTCGACGATTTGCTGCCCGCGCGCGTACGCCATGCCGAGACACATGATCCGGATCATGTGATCTCCGTGCTCGAGCCGCTGGTGCAAGAGCGCCGGCAGGCACGCATGAAGCAAGTGTTCGGTGCGCGCTTAGAGAGCGTGGTGGTGGTGTTCGACGATCCGGTCGATCCGCACAATGGCGCGGCCGTGCTGCGATCGAGTGAAGCATTTGGTGTACAGCGCATTCATGTTATTGAGCGCGGCAATCCGTTTTTGGTGAGCTCCACGGTGTCGCGCGGGAGCGAGAAATGGCTAGACGTGTACAAGCACAGCCGCACCGAGACATGCGTGGCCGCGCTCAAAGCGCAAGGCTATTTGATGGCCGGCGCGCACCCCGAGGGTACGCTGCTGCCAAGCGATCTCCGCAACATTCCGCGCGTGGCCATCGTGCTGGGCAACGAGCATCGCGGCATTCATC
>JAYWGI010000315.1:0-5498 GCA_043779025.1 Myxococcales bacterium | reverse complement strand
GGTAGCCTTCGAGGCGCTTAGGCGCCAGTGCGATGCGCTTGTTCGACGACGGAAACGAAGCCAGGGTGTAGCGAAGCGCGTCGGTCCCAAACGCCGGGAAGCCTTCGCCCATGCTCGCCGATGACGGGTAGGCTTTTTTGAACTTCGCGAGCGCTTCGTCGGCGGGCGCGCCCGGCATGGTCTTGGCGACCAAGTCCGCAAAGGTCGAGCCGTGAATCAAGTCCAGAGGGTCGATGACGTTGCCCTTGACCTTGCTCATCTTGTCGCCATTCTCGTCCACGATCATGCCGTGCAGCAGCACACGCTTGAAGGGCGTTTGTCCGGTAAAGTGCACGCCAAACATGATCATGCGGGCAACCCAGAAGAACAAAATATCGTAGCCGGTCTCCAAGTCGTGGGCCGGGTAGAACTTCTTGTAGGCATCGGTCTCATGAGGCCAGCCTTGCGTAGCCATGGGCCACAATGCGCTTGAGAACCAGGTGTCCAGCACGTCCGGGTCCTGCGTCCAGCCCTCGCCGCAGTGGGCCGGCCGTTCACGCGCCACTTCGATCTCGCCGTTCGGGCCGTGCCATGCCGGAATGGCGTGTCCCCACCAGAGCTGGCGCGACACGCACCAGTCTTGGATGTTCTCCAAGAAGTGCTCGTAGGTCTTGGTCCACTCGCTGGGCAAGATCACCGTCTCGCCCTGGTGCACCACGGCTAGCGCTTGCTTGGCCATGGTATCCATCTTGAGGAACCACTGCGTGGACAGCATGGGCTCCACGACCACGCCCGTGCGTTGGCTCTTAGGCACGGTGAGGCGGTGTGGCTTGCTTCCGCGCGCCAAGTCTTTCTCAGCAAGCGCCTTCTTCACTGCAGTGCGCGCACGCTCGCGGGTGAGGCCCGCGAACTGGCCGCCGTTCTCGTTCACGGTGCCCTCTTTGGTGAAGATGCTGATCTCCTCGAGCCCGTGACGCTTGCCGCTCGCGAAGTCATTGAAGTCGTGCGCTGGCGTGAGCTTTACAGCGCCAGTGCCGAACTTCATGTCCACGAGTACGTCGTCGCACACGATGGGGATGAGGCGGCCAGAGAAGGGGTGCACCAGTTTCTTGCCGTGCAGGTGCGTGTATCGTGCATCAAGCGAATGCACGGCCACACCGGTGTCGCCCAGCATGGTCTCGGGGCGTGTTGTCGCGACAACAATTTCGGCGTCGCTGCCCTCCACCCTGTAGGCGAACTCATACATCTCGCCGTTGGTCTCTTCGTGATCCACTTCGAGGTCGGAGAGTGAGGTCTGCAGCTGCGGGTCCCAATTGATGAGGCGGGTCGCGCGGTACACCAGGCCCTGCTCGTGCAAGCGTACGAACGCTTCCTTCACGGCTTCGCACATGTCGGCGTCCATCGTGAACTTCGAGCGCGCCCAATCGGGGGAGCTGCCGAGCACGCGCTGCTGCAGTGAAATGCGTCCGCCGCTCTCCGCCTTCCACGCCCAGATGCGCTTCTCAAACTCTTCCCGACCTACGTCGAAGCGGGTCTTGCCTTCGCGCGCCAGTTGCCTCTCCACCACCATCTGCGTCGCGATGCCCGCGTGATCGATGCCGGGCTGCCAAAGCACATTGTAGCCGCGCATGCGGTGCCACCGGGCCAGCGTGTCCTCCATCGTGCAGCGCATGGCATGGCCCATGTGCAGCGAGCCCGTCACGTTGGGCGGGGGCATAGGACACACATAGACAGGGCGCGTGTCGCTGGGCGACTCGTCCGCGAGAAAGACACCATTCTGCTCCCAAAACTCGTACCAGCGCGGCTCTGTGGCGCTTGGGTCGTAGGGCTTTGTGAGGTCGGGCGTCATTGCGGTGGCAGTCGTGTCCGTCATGTCCTTCATCGTTCGCCTTGGCTACCATGCTACGGGCACGCGCGTCATTGCAGCGCGCTCATGCGTTAGGAAATGAACCCTCGTGCCTCGAGTCGGACCTGTGCGCGTTGTGGAATGCGCACGCGGATCTTTCAAACCGCGCAGCTTTTGCATGGCACGCTCTTTGCATCGAACACCTCAAACGAGGAGGTGTGCGTATGAGAGTTCGACAAAAAACATTATTTTTACACGCTATTTTGGCTGCTTCGCTGCTTGCCCTGGTGTCGGCCGCGGCCGGTTGCGCGAGCGAGCGCGATCCGGTGAGCCAGGTGCAGCCCAACGTGTTGTCCAAATCGTTCTTTGTGGGCGAGGATCTCAAAAGCACTGCGGACGACCCGGAGTTTTACGCGCAGGGAACTGTGATTGACGTAGGCACGTTCGGCTCCACGCACGAAGCGGTGCAAGTCGCGGGCGCCGGCGGTCAGCCCACCAGCCGCATCCGATGGGACATTAGCGAGAACATGCTTTTCGCGCGTCTTTCATTCGAGCGCATCGGCAACACCGACGGCAAGGGAAAGGGCAAAAGCACCACGGGCAAGCAGGACGGGCAGATCATCGCGGCGTACAAGATCGAGAGCCATTTCGACGTGCGCCGCGATTACAATCGCTCCACTGGCGAGGAGACAAATGTCATCATCGAGGACAGCAACGGCCGCCCTTGGTACGACCGCGAAAGCATGCGCGTGGACTTCTCCCGCAACATGGTCACCACCGCGTACGACTTCGACACCCTGGCCAAAGTGGGCATCTACTCCGACGGCGTAGAGTACGAGAGCGTGGCCTACGAGGTCACTGACCCTGGCAGCTTGGACGCTCCACGCTACCTGCCGGGCGACGGCTACTTGGACATCACCAACAAGGTGCTCGCCAAGTCCAAAATGGTCGAACTTCACAAGTGGGGCATCGATGGCGAGATCCCCGCGTGTCAGGTCCCGGCCTTGGTCGATGGTACCGAGCCTGCGGGCAATTGCAACCCGGCCGAACTCACCATTCGTCAGTCTTTTCGCAGGGTGGATGCAAACGACTACGAGCCTGCCGATTGGGATGGAATTCGATTTCAGGCCTTTGGCGCCTTCACCGAAAGGCGCCGCGGGTACGATCTCAACTACGGCATGACCGACGAGAAGAGCCACGACTTTATCCAGCGCTACGACCTTTGGGAGCGCAGTCACTACTACCAGAACCCCGAGGCCATGACGGGCGAACTGGCTTGCAATGTGTCCAAGGTCAACGACGGCGCAGACCCCAATGCGGACGACGACAAAGACGGCACGGCAGATGCGTGCTCGGGGGTGACCCAAGCGACGGGATTTGCGGGCTCGCAGTGCGATGTGTTCCGCCAGAAGTGCACGTTGCCGTACCGCGCGCGGGTGGCCAAAACACTGCAGTGGTACAACAACGTGAACAGCCCGGAGCAGTACTTCGAAGCCTCGGGTGCCGCTGCACATGAGTGGGACGTAGCGCTGAGATCGGCCATCCAGGTGGCGCGAAATGCCGAGTGTCACGCCACGGACAAAGCCGATTGCGACAGCAGATTCCCAGCCTATGGCGGCCAAATGGACGCGCATGAAGACGCGGAAGCGCTCACCACCGAAGTGGACTTATGCCGCGTCTCTGGCAAAACAGATGCAGACTGCAACGTGCTCGCGGACAAGATCGGTCAAGCGCGTGGTTACGACGTAGAGATCATCGCGCTGGCCAAAATGCCCGAGCAGGTTGTGTTCTGTCACAGCCCCGTCGAGGCCAACGACCCTGCAGCCTGCGGCGATCTCGTCTCGCCCGGGTCCAAGGAGCGTCGGCGATTGCCCGCCGGGCTTGCTTCCGCGACGTGCCGCGATTTGCTCCTCACCGCCGGGCTCTCCGGCGACAAGGCTGCCACGCGCGCGACCTGCGAGCAGGCCACACTCGTGCGTACGGGCGACCTCCGGTACCATCAGATCAACAACATTGCGCCGCAGGAGGTGGACACAACCTGGGGGATCATGACGGACTCGACCGACCCGCTCGACGGTCGCAAAGTGGCCGGGACCATCAACGTGTTTACGGCGCTAAACACCTGGTGGGCGCAGGGCTTGGTCGACAAGTTGCGCTACGGCAAGGGCGAGCTCAGCGCGGCCGATATCATTGACGGCAAGCAGATCAAGGAGCACTCGGCCTTCGCGACCCGTATGGGCGAAAGCACGCAGGCGCCATCCTCGGTCCTGCCTGCCTCGTCCTACCCACGCTTGTCGCAGCAGGAAGTCAACGACCGACTTGGGCAGGCGGGTGGGGTGGCTACACTTACGCCAGCGCTCGAGGCTGCGGCGAACAGCAACCCGGCAGTGCGTGCAATGTACAACAAAGTGCAGGCGCTCAGGTCCAACAGCGAAGGAGTCTCCGGAAACCTCGCCGGCTACAAGTCGCGTTTGGCGGCACTGAGCGGCACAGGCGACACGCTGTCGTCGGTCGAAGCGCAGTTGGTCACTCCGGCCATGCAGCAGTATGCCCAAGGCGCTTTGGGCCAGCCGCTTCCCTCGCTGTCGATGGCATCGAGCACGCGTGGGCTCAACCCCACCATCGCGCGCGAAATGCGTCGTGCCCGGGACAACGGATATGCAAAAGACGGCACATGCGTGATGACGATCGATGACATGGCATCGGCCGCAGACCCGACCTCCAACGTAGCGCTGGCGACGGCGCTTGAGCGTAAGTTCGGCGCATTCAACCCGGCCGACCCGGTGGGTGTGCAGAATGCACGCGCCGCGCGGATGGTGGACTACGTCGCGCGACGCGCACAGTACGCCGTCATCGCGCACGAGATGGGACACTCTGTCGGCTTGCGCCACAACTTTGTCAGCTCGGCCGACGCGCTCAACTACCGCCCGCAGTACTGGCAGCTGCGTACGCACGACGGTCGCGTGACCAAGGCTTGCACGGGTCTGCAGGCCGACGGCAAGGACTGCGTCGGGCCGCGGTACTACGACGCGGTCGATGGCGACGAGAATGAGGGCTTGATCCACATGTGGATGCAGTCGTCCGTGATGGACTACGCTGGCGAGGTGACGCAGGACTTCCTGGGCATTGGAGCCTACGATTTTGCGGCCGCGCGCATGTTCTACGGCGACGCCGTCGGCGTTTACAAAGATCCGAGCTATGCCAAGGGACAGTCACGCGGCGACACCGCGCTCGACAAGATGGATAGCTTCGGTGGGTTGCTGGGCTTGCAGTATCAGCAGGATAAGAAGTTCCTCCACTACTCCGAGCTTCAGAATGCCATGAGCCTCATCAATGACTGCAAAGAGGTGGACCCGATGTCCTTTAAACCCAGCAATTGGAATGAGGCCAAGGACGGCACGTTCGATGCGACACTCGACGGACACATCGTCAAGGTAGATGGCAAATACACGCGTTGCAAAACACAGCCTCAGGCATTCCGTCGCTGGACGGCGCTCGAGGGCGACAACGCCCAGCGAGGCGCACGAGGAGGCGTCTACGACGCGGCGACCAAAGCGGTGCGCGTGCCCTACGGCTTCGCAACCGATCACTGGGCGGACTTGGGCAACTCAAGTGTGTACCGCCACGACAACGGCGCCGATCAGTACGAGTTGTTCTCGTTCTTTATCGGAGC
>JAYWGI010000314.1:0-5506 GCA_043779025.1 Myxococcales bacterium | reverse complement strand
GAATGAGCAGCGTGGCGCGCTCATCTCCGCAGCCCGAGCTCAACAAGCCAAGGGCCAGCAGAGAAACACCTACCGTACGCAGAATCAAAGACGCCATGGCAAACCTCCAGTCGCCAAGCGTACCTCCCCCCAATGCTTGAGGCCAAACTTTACACCGAATACCAGCTACGCCAGACGCAGGGCCTCGCAAAACCCCCCGACGCCAACAGAGCGCAGGACCCCGTCGCCAAACCGCGCAAGCGCACAAAGCCGAAGCTCGCCAGACTCTGCCTTCTTGTCGCCCGAGATCAAACGCTCGAGCTCCGTGCGCCGTGCCAACAAATCCGCCGGGGCTGCGACAAAACCCAAGCGATCCAACTGCCCCTCAAGCTCCGCAAAAACGGACGCATCGCAATGCCCCAAGCGTACAAGCGCCCCCAACTCCGCGCGCATGCCCATGGCCACGGCCTCGCCATGCGAGAGGGTGAAGCCCGACAAGACCTCAAGCGCATGCCCCACCGTGTGCCCCAGGTTCAGCAAGGCGCGCTCTCCGCGGTCGAGCTCGTCTGCGGCCACCAAGGCTACCTTCACTCGCAGCGCCCTACGAACCTGCGCCGAGCCTGGTGGCTTCGACACGCTAAGCTCGTCCACGAGCGCAGCATCCCCTAACGCGGCCGCTTTGAGAACCTCGGCCTGGTCGGACTGCCACTTCCCGATAGGATTGGAGCCCAAAAACATGCAGTCTACAAACACTGCGCGTGGCTGCCACGTACTCCCGACCAAGTTCTTGCCCGATGCTAGGTTCACCGCCGTCTTGCCCCCAACGGCGGCGTCGGCCATGCCTATGAGTGTCGTAGGCACCAACACGTGGGCCGTGCCGCGGTGCCAACACGAGACCGCAAAGGCGGCCGAGTCCAGCACGGCGCCGCCGCCTGCAATGGCAACCACGCCCGCGCGTGAAACGCCCGAATCGGCGAAAGCCTGCCATAATACCCCCACCGATGTGAGCTGTTTGGCTCCCTCGCCACCGGGTACCACCACCAAGGGCGCGCCCGTGTGAGCCGCCAAGGCGTCGAAGCGCGCACGATGATGCGCGTAGGCGCCGTCGTCGACGACCCACAGCGCCACCTGCGCCGCGGCTTGCATGCACCAGCTCGCAAGTGCTCGCTCAAGCCCGCCGTCCACCAAATGCACCGGGTAGCTCCGCGCGCCAAGTGGCACGAGCAGATCAGCGCCCTCCGCTGCGCGCGCCAACGCATCCACCGCCGCGGCCTCGCTGCCGTCCGTGCAAACCACCGCGTGCGCCTCCGCATAGGCTTCCGCGCGCGCCTCCAACATGCTCGCCAAAGCAACCGGTGCAACCCCAGCATCGTCCGCAAGCGCGGGGCGGAGCGCGGCTCCCGGCGCGCGCAATCTCGCCAGCAAGGTGCCAGTGGTCGCTCGCAGCGCGACCACGGTGTGGTGCGCCAGCACCTCGTGCCTAAAGCCTCGCTCCAGCAGCGAGCCGCCGCCAAGTGCGATGACCTGCGCCGTCGGCTGCGCCAACATCCGCGCGAGCTCCGCACGCTCGCGCGCCCGAAACCCATGCTCCCCAAGCTCGCGCCACTGCTCCGAAATCGGCGCGCCAAACCGCGCCACAAGTGATGCGTCAAGGTCTGTGTGCTCTACACCTAATCGCGCAGCCAAAGCCGGCGCGAGCGTGCTCTTGCCCGAGCCCGGCGGGCCACTCAAAAGCACGTGTCGTGCCGTGCTCGTAAATGCAGGCGCGGTGCTCAAAACGCCTCCAACGCCGACCGATGGTTCGCGAGCGACTCGAGCAGCGCCGCCATCGAGTCGCCCGCAAAAGATTCAAGCAGCGCGCCCGCGAGCGTGAGGCTCATCATGGCCTCTCCGATGACGGCGGCGGCTTCAACCGCGCAAATGTCGTGTCGCTCATTTAATGCTTCACTTGGCAATTTGCTGATCAAGTTCACCGAGGGCAGCGCGCGCTTTTGGGTGGGCAGCGGCTTCATCCAGGCGTGCACGACAACATTCTCGCCGTTGCTCACGCCGCCCTCAACGCCGCCCACGCGGTTGCTGGCGCGCTTGAACTCGCCCTCTGCGTAGCCAATCGCGTCGTGCGCCTCTTGGCCGGTCTCGTCGGCCACGTGCAGGCCGTCGCCCAAAGCCACTGCGCGAATCGCGGGGATGGACATCAGCGCTTGGGCGAGCCGTCCGTCCAGCCGCAAATCCCATTGCGCGTAGCTGCCCACGCCGGGCGGCACCCCACACGCCCAGACCTCAAAGCTCCCGCCCAGCGTGGTCCCTTCGCGCCCGGCTTCGAGGATACGCGCATGCGTTGCCGCGGCGTTGCCAAAGTTCACACCGCCGATGCTCAGCACCCGCGAGCGAACCTCGATCCCGCACGCCAAGAGCAGCGCACGCGTGACGGCTCCGGCTGCAACGCGCGCCGCCGTCTCGCGTGCCGAGGCGCGCTCAAGCACGTTGCGCAAATCGTGGGTGCGGTATTTGAGCGCGCCGGCCAAGTCGGCGTGACCCGGACGCGGCCGGGTCACGAGCGCTACAAGTGGCACGGCCGATTCGAGCGCCTCGGGCGCGGCAGCCGACATCTCTATGCCCCAGTTCTTGTGATCCGCGTTCTCGATCCACAACGCGATGGGCGCGCCGGTGCTGAGCCCATGCCGCACGCCACCCACAATGCGTGCCGTGTCCGTCTCGATGCGCTGCCGTCCGCCGCGCCCGTAGCCTTGCTGGCGCCGGGCCAAATCCTCTCGCAGCAAGGCCTCCGAAAGCGCAAGCCCCGCGGGAATGCCCTCCACAATGACCGTCAGGCCTGGCCCATGGGACTCTCCAGCCGTCAACCAACGCAGCGTTGCCATGCGCGCCATGCTACCTTGCCGCGGGTGACGCGTTTCACCAAAGTGGAGGGCCTGGGCAACGACTTTGTGCTCGTCGAGCGCGAGTCGGTCGCGCAGTGGCCGCTCGCTCGCGTGCGCAAGGTCTGCGACAGGCACCGGGGTGTAGGGGCCGACGGCGTGCTCCTGCTGAGTTCCGTGCCTGGAGCCGACGCGCGCATGGTGGTGCTCAACGCCGATGGCTCTAGGCCGGAAATGTGCGGCAACGGCCTGCGTTGCGCGGCCCTGTACTTAGCCGAGCGCACGGGCCGCACCGAGCTCGTCGTGCTCACCGACGCCGGCGTACGGCACGCGCTAGTACACGAGGGCGATGTCACCGTGAGCTTGGGCGAGGTGCGCGTGCTCGGCGAGGTCGTACTTGGCGAGGCGGCGCATGGCGCCACGTGGACCCAAGTAGAGGCGGGGAATCCGCACTTGGTGAGCTTCGACTTGGCACCCAAAGACGCGCTGCGCGTAGGCCCCGCGCTCGCGGTGCATTCGCTGTTTCCAATGGGCACAAACGTGGAATGTGCACGCATCTCAAAAGGCGAAATCGAGCTTGTGGTGTGGGAGCGCGGCGCCGGGTACACGCTCGCGTGCGGCACCGGCGCTGCGGCTACCGCGGCACTCGCGTGGGCCAAGGGCTTGCTTCCCGCGGGCCCCACGCGTGTGCACTTGCCAGGCGGCGCGCTCACGGTGTGGCCCGAGGGCAAGGTGCTGATGCAGCGCGGCCCCGCGCGCGTGGTCTACAGCGGAGTCGTGTAGCGAGCAGGGGCCGCCGCTCGGGCAACCGGAGCCGGGCTACGCGCTTGCGCGAGGCAAGCTGCGAACCAGAGCGCGCCACGTTTCGTTCTCCTGCTCGCCGGGCTTACGCTTGCCCACGAGATAGGCAATTTGCTCGCCATCGGCCGCGTAGAACTCAAGCGAGGTGACGTCGCCGTCAGCCGTAGGTTTGCGCACAACGTAGGCGTGTGCGATCAGGTCCCTGCGCACATGCAGGTTGAAGCGAGGGTCGAGGATGTTGACCCACGGCTCCATCACCGCGATCTTCTTGATCGCGCCTGAAAAAATTTGCAGCATGCCGGGGTTGCCTACAAAGACCATCAATTGCAAATCGGTGCCGGCGGCCGCTTGCAAGATCTGCTCGAGGCATTCTTTCTGCACGGGCCACGCCAGGTCGCCGCCCGCGAGCCGAAGCGCCTGCGTGCGCGCCACGCCATACTCACGAAGCAGGCCAAAGAACTCGTGCGTGTTCGTCATGCCGCGCCACGCATTCTGCAAGCCTGAAACATCGACGTCGGCGTCGGCTTTGGTAGTGGCCGGGGCATCCTTCGCCTCTACTGTTTGAGCCTGCGACTGATCGTCGGCCAGATGCGCGCTGACGATGGCGTCGAACGCAGCTTGATCGCTTGCCTCCCGCAAGTAAAGCTTGTGCACGGCGCGGCCGAACGCATCGAAGAACTGAAGGCTTTGAGAAAGACCTCGCTTGGTCTGATCTCTGACCGCAAATCCAACGGACCATCGACTCGAAAAAATGCGCAAATCAATGCTGCTTACGCTCTGACCCATCGCGCCAAAGAATTCGATGTTGTCGTACGTGCCATCGACTTCGATCACGGCTTGCGGGTTTCGCGTGATGGTCTTCACGGTGCCTAGCGTAGGCAGCTTGCCGATGAGCGCGGGCCAATCACGGGTCGTGATGCGGGTCGAGGTGATGGCTCCCTCGGCGCTGCAAACAGAGGCCACAAGCTCGGCTTCCGAGACGCTCAGCCGCTCCGCAAAGTCGAGCGCATGCAGTCCCTTCTCTGTTTCTCGAAGGTTCATCCACTCGGCGCGTAGGGTGTTCGGATCTTTAGACATGGCGGGACTCCTCAGCGGGAACGGGGAAATGGCGCGTTGGCGGTAGGGCCAAGCGTGACGATCAGTGGACAATCAAGTTTTGGGTGGGTCATGACCTGAGCGTCGACTTCGAACACGTCTGCGAGCAAGGCCGTCGAGAACACTTCGGCTGGGGTGCCGTGGGCTGAGACTCGGCCTTTTTTGAGCACCACGCA
Organism: Myxococcales bacterium; assembly: GCA_043779025.1. Classification (GTDB taxonomy): domain Bacteria; phylum Myxococcota_A; class Polyangia; order Polyangiales; family Polyangiaceae; genus JAAFHJ01. The sequence continues at coordinate 579 of JAYWGI010000314.1, read as the reverse complement.
GTGGTCGGCATACTGCGCCGCAAGATTCAGATCATGGAGCACACAGACCACGGCGCATCCCTCGGTCGCCATCTGCTTTGCGCGCGCGAGCACACCGTGCTGATGCGCCAAGTCCAAGCTTGCCGTGGGCTCGTCCAACAAGAGTACCCGCACGCTTTGCGGATTCCAGATCTGGGCAAGTGCCCGCGCTGCGTGAACGCGCTGGCGTTCGCCGCCCGAAAGCGTTGGGTACAAGCGATGCTCGTGCACGAGCATGTCGGTGGCCGCAAGCGCCGCGCGTGCAATGGCGCGATCCTCGGCTATCTCATGGCCGTCCAAGTGAGGCGCGCGACCGAAGAGCACCACGTCGTAGGCCGAAAACGGAAAGCTCAGCTCGGACTGCTGCGGCAACACGGCGCGCGCGCGCGCGCGATCTCGCAAGCTCCAAGCGGACAAGGGCTTGTTGCCCAAGTACACCTCGCCGCCCGTGGGCGTGAGCTCGCCGCTAAGCATCCGAAGCAGGGTGGACTTGCCCGCACCGTTGGGGCCTACAAGCGCCAGCAATTTTCCTGCCTCTGCGCGAAACGAGATGCCAACGAC
>JAYWGI010000313.1:0-21549 GCA_043779025.1 Myxococcales bacterium | reverse complement strand
CGGCATGACGCAACACCGCGCGCAAATGATGTCGCTTGCGGTCATGTTGCCTCCCGTAGGGTTGCCCGGCCTCCTGGCCTACCTTAAGTCCGGCGTACGCCTACGCTGGAAGGTGGTCGGCTGGATGTCGGGCGGCTTTGTGGTGGGTCTTCTTGCCGGCGCGGAGCTCGCCAACCGTGTGTCTGGCCGCGCGCTGGCTCTGTTCTTCGCAAGCTTCCTGGCCCTGCTCGCGCTTCGAGAGTGGCGCGCAGGCGGTACCAAAGCCGTGCAAAGCACACCGCTCAGCGTCAGCGAATTTGCAGCGCCCGACGGCATGCATGTGCCACTCGCCATCGGCGCCATCGGCGGCCTCTGGGGCGGCGCTCTAGGCGTCGGCGGCTCCGTGATCATGATCCCCTTGCTCATGCGATTCATGCGCTACGCGCGGCTCGAGGCCCAAGCTTGTACGCTGGCGCTGGGCCTTGCGCCCCTGGGGCTTCCGGCGCTCATGCGCTACGCGCGCGACCACGGTCCAGTGCCGTGGGGGCAGGTACTTGTCGTGGCCTTCGCGTTTACCCTGGCATCCAAGTTTACGGGCAAGCTGGCAACCACGTTGCCGCCCAAAACCATTTCGCGTGTGTTTGCCCTGGTACTAGTGCTTGTGGCCAGTTCAATTCTCTACCGCACAGCTGTGCTGCACGCCTAAGATTCAAGAGTCCCCATGAACCAAGCCTTCGACCCAACGCGTGAGTACTACAACGAATTCTCCAAGCGCTACGAAGACGAGCGCAGGCCCAATTCGGCCGTGGGCTATCACGCCATGATCGACGACTTGGAGGTGGAGATCGTCGAGCGTTTTGGTCGTGGCAAATCTGTGCTTGAATGCGGCTGCGGCACCGGGCTTTTGCTTGAGCGCTTTGCCGCATTTGCCAGCGACGCCCAAGGGATCGACCTCTCGCCAGGCATGCTCAGCCTCGCCACAGCGCGCGGTCTCAACGTACGCGAGGGCAGCGTCACATCGCTTCCCTACGGCGATTCCAGCTTCGATGTCACCTGCTCCTTTAAGGTGCTCGCGCACGTCGAAGACATAGGTACAGCGATGAGCGAGATGGCCCGCGTGACCAAGCCCGGCGGCGTCATTCTTGCGGAGTTCTACAACCCCTGGAGCTTCCGCGGCCTCGCCAAGCGTCTGGGCCCCGCAGGCAAAATTTCGGACGCCACCAAAGAGAGTGCGGTTTACACGCGTTTCGACGCGCCTTGGGACATCCCCAAGTACATCCCCGCGGGCTGCCAGCTTGAGGGGCGTTTTGGAGTGCGCGTCGCCACGCCGGTTGCTGGCGCGGTACGCCTGCCGGTGCTGGGCAAATGGCTACAACGCGCCGAGCACGCATTGGCTGACACTGCGGCCGCCAACCTGGCGGGGTTCTACGTGGCGATTGTTCGCAAAGCTCGCTGAGCTGGGGCTCACCCCAACCCGTTGGCCATCTCCCACAGCACGTCGTGAGCGCGTGGCCTCCACGAGCGAATTCCCTCGGGATGTGCGCTGCTGGGCGAGACGCGGTTGGTCAGAAGCACCGTGGCGATGCCGGCAAGTGGGTCCACCCAATAGCTCGTGCCCGTGAAGCCCAAGTGACCAAAGGTCGCGTCGCTACACAGGCGTCCAGCAAGGGAATCAGCGCCTCGCTTGCCGTCGAACCCTGCGCGCATGGCGCCTCCCAACCGCGCGCGAAGCAAGGGCTCCACAAGGCTCGCCCACGGCCCGCGCCCAGCTTGAGCGTCCGCCATTGCGGTTGCAAAGGTGAGCACGTCACGTGCCGTACCGAAGAGCCCGGCGTGGCCAGAAACTCCCTTGCCACTCAGGAACCAAGCGTTGTCGTCGTGCACCACGCCTCGGAGCAATCCGCCGCGCCCAGGCATGAATTCGGTAGGCGCGACTTCAACCTCGGTGGTCAACGAGGCAGCGCTGGCGACCCCCAAGCCAAGCGGCACACACACGTGTCGCTGCACGACTTCAGCCAAGGGCTTCCCCGCATGGACTGCCAGCATTTCCCCAGCTAGAATATATCCCAAGTCACTATACACTGCGGCCACACCATCCCATCCGCGTTGTGTCAAATTACCGGAATGATGCAAGGCCTCGGCGCGCGAGGCGCAGAGCCACAAGTGTGCGTGCGCTCGCAGGCCGCTGCGATGCGACAGCATATCTTCAAGCGTGACGCCGCCGGCATAGGTACCCGCGAGCGCAGGAAGAAGCGCCGATACCGGTGTGGAAAGCGGGAGCCCCTGCGTCACCACCGAGGCCGCCACGAAGGACTTCGTCAAGCTCGCCAAGTCGAAGAACGCACGACTCCCCCCGGCGACCGCTTGCCAGGCGGCGCCGTCCCAACGCGCAAACGCGACGGCGATGTCAGGCGCGAGCTTGGCGTGCCTCATCTGCGCACACAACGCTTCCGCTGCGGGCTCAACGCCGCGCAGAACAAGCGCCGAGCTCGCAAGGTTTGACCTCATCGCCTCACTGTACGTATCCTGTTCACTTACGACCGGGAAGGAGCCCAAGCGCATGGCTGAGTTTTCATGGGAAGCAACCGGTAAAAACGGCGAGGTAAAGCGCGGCACGATGGTGGCGGAGGACGAAGGCATCGTCCGCACCAAATTGCGTGGCCAGCAGCTTCAAGTCGTGAAGATGCAGAAAAAACCAGCGAATATCGCATTAAAAATGGACTTCCAGTTCGGCACGGGAGTCACCGGTGTAGACGTCGTCACCTTCACGCGCTTGCTCGCCACGATGATCGACGCTGGCATGCCTATCGTGCAGTGCTTGGACATTTTGGGCTCCCAAACAGAGAACAAGCACTTCGGCAAAATCGTCAAGGACATCCGTACCACGGTCGAAGGCGGTTCTACCTTCAGCGCGGCGCTGCGCCGCCACCCGAAGGTCTTCGACAATCTTTACACCAACCTTGTGCAGGCGGGCGAAGAGGGCGGCAAGCTTAACGAAGTGCTTACGCGTCTCGCCGAGCACCGCGAGAAAGCCATGAAGACGGCGCGCAAGGTGAAGGGCGCCATGGTCTACCCGTCTATCGTTCTCGTGATCTTTTTGGGCGTGCTGGCTGTTCTGCTCGGCTGGGTGGTCCCCTCCTTCGAAAGCACGTTTAAGGAGATGGATCCCAAGGGCGACGGTCTGCCTTGGCTTACCCAACAAGTGGCCAATGTTTCGCGCGCATTCGTGAGCAATTTCGGCTGGATCGTGCTTTTTATTGTGGTGTCGATCGTTTCTTTCGTTCTGTTTTATCGGACGCCCGCCGGCAAGAAGAAGTGCCACGCGTGGTTTCTCAAGGCGCCAGTGTTTGGCGACCTCATCCGCAAGGTCGCAGTGGCGCGCTTTACCCGCACCATGTCCACGATGCTGACGGCCGGCGTGCCCATTCTGGACTCGCTAGAGATTGTGTCGCGCACGGTCGGCAACGTCATCATCGAGGAGGCCATTCTTCATACCCGCGCGAAGGTTTCAGAGGGTAGAAACATTGCTGAGCCCCTCACCGAGTCGGGCGTGTTCCCGCCGATGGTCGTCCAGATGATCGGCGTGGGGGAGCAGACCGGCACGCTCGACGTTATGCTTAAGAAGATCGCAGATTTTTACGAAGAAGAGGTCGATACGGCCGTCGATGCGATGACCTCGCTGATTGAGCCTGCCATGATGGTGGGCATTGGCGGCACGGTAGGCGTTGTGCTGATCGCCATGTATCTGCCGATCTTCGGGATGGCCGGAAAGTTCAAGGCCTAAGGCGCCCAAAAACTCGAGCGGGGCGAATAGCGCACATGGCTGTGGCGTCTCACGATTGAGGCTTGTTAAGAGGTCTCAACCCAAAGGACCAAGGCACACCATGTCGTACACATCGCTACTCTCCGCTTTTGCTGTTGCCACGCTCGCGCTTTCGGCCAACGCCGCTGAACCAGTGGATTTCGTGAAGGCGGAGTCGGGCAAAGTGGCGGCGGCCGTCAAGGCCGGTGACATGGGCGGCGCCTCCAAAGCCATGGACGCGATGGTGGACTACGAGGCCATGGCCAAGCGCACCTTCGGCTCCCCGTGCCCGACCAGTGCGCCCTGCACCGACCATTGGGCCGAGCTTACGGCAGCGCAGCGCACCGAGGTCACGGAGTTGGTGCACAAGCTCGTCGACTCCACCTTGCGGAAGAACGCAAAGCAGACCGCCGACTACGAGGTGGACGTCAAGAAGGCCGTGGACGCCGGCGGCTTCACCAAAGTGCGCACCCTCGCTAAGAACAAGAAGAACGCCCGCGAGGCACCTGTGCAGGTGGACTACTTGCTGGCCAAAACGGGCGACAGTTACCGCGCAGTGGATATCGTGACCGAAGGCTCCAGCATCTCCCGCAACTACTATACTCAGTTTCACAAGATGCTCACCAACCCAAGTGAGGGCTACGCGTTCGTGGTCAAGCGCTTGCGGGAAAAAACGTCCAAGTAGTCTCGGCCTCCAATGAACTTCCGCCGCCGCACCCGTCAGAGCGCGGCGGTGTCTTTTTGCTCGGCAATCATCGCGCGCTCATGAAGCAGACGAAGGCCGTCGAGGGTGAGGGCGGGCAGCACTTCGTCTACCCCTTGCGTCATGGGGGCGATCAGACGAGACAGCCCTCCTGTCGCGACCACCTTGCAAGGTGTGCCCATCTCCTCGCGCAGACGTGTCACAAGGCCATCCACGAGCCCGACGTAGCCGTAGACAATGCCCGACTGCATCGCTGTAAGCGTGTTGGTGCCGATCACGCGCAGAGGTTTAACGATTTCGACGCGCGGCAACTTGGCCGCGCGTGCCGAGAGCGCATCGGCGGCGACCTGAATCCCCGGCACGATAACACCCCCGATGTACTCGCCCGCTTGGCTCACGCAATCGAAGGTCGTCGCCGTGCCGAAGTCCACCACCACCGTCGCCATTTGTGTGTGCGCAAAGGCAGCGACAGCATTGACGATTCGATCAGCACCGAGCTCCCGCGGGTTGTCGACACGCACTGGCATCCCGCAATCCATGTCCGGAGTCACCACCACGGGCAGGATCCCGAAAGCCTTCTTTGTCATGGCAACCATGGGCTCCGTAAGCGCCGGCACCACACTTGCAATGATTGCAGATCGCACACAGTCACGATCCACATCGTGCAGGCGTAAGAGCTCCGCAAGTACCACCAGAAACTCATCCTCCGTGCGACCGCGTCCGCTCTCCACGCGAAACTCGTGCACCAGCGTCAGGCCGTCGAACAGGCCATAGACAATGTTTGTGTTGCCCACATCGATAACCAGAAGCATGGTGCACACCGTGGTAGCACAGGGTTCGGCCTTCGGTAGAATTGCAGCGTCGCTTGGAGCCGCAGTGTGTGTCGGAGGTCTTCTTGTGTTCTCCCGTTGGTTCGGCGCGCACGCGTTGGCGCACGCGACTAACTCGCCCGGCGACGCTTCGTCGTTGGTAGACACCGAAGCCGATGCAGGGGCACCTCCAACAAGCGCGCATTGGCCCTCCGGCGAACTGCCGCACCTCACCTGCGCACAAGCGCAGGGCGTCATGGCCGTGGCGCGTGCAAAGTTGCCCTACAAGCCTCACGCCGTGACAGCTCAAGAGTTCTCGGACGAACTCGGGCTTTGGGTAGACCCTACGGGCGCGTGGAAGGAGGAGCGCGCGATACAGGACAGCCTTTTGCCCACCGCGCGTTTGCTGTTGGCTGCGCTGACGCGGGATGATGCGGCTTGCGCCCATGCGCTCCCCCTAGCGCGGGCACTTGCGAACTATGTGAACGCGCAACGAGCAAATACACTGGACACCGAGGGCATCACGCATGAGTTGGGCCCGCGCCGAGCGCAACTCCTGGCGGCGTTCCCTGACGAGGCGCCGGCTCTGGCAGAACATCTCAATCGGGTTTTATTTCCGAAGCATGAGCCCCAGGAATGGGACGAGATCGTCATCGCCGCGGCACTGCGTGCGCTCGTCCGTTTGCAGGACTCCCACAGCGAGTGGGCGCCTCCCGATGAGGAAACCGAAGCGACCGGGCAGCGTCTCTACAAGAGCGGCCCGGCTCCACTTTGGGACCAGGTGACGTCCGCGCCCCTGGGCGTTACGGTGCTTAGGAGCTCTCGCCAAGAGCTGCGAGAGGGCGACGAAATCATATGGGTGCAGACCGCACGTAAGCCGCGCCTTTACTTGGTTGGGCTCTCGCCGGAGCAATGTGAACAGGTCGCCGTTACCGCGGGCGATGAAGACGACGGCATTGCCGTACGTATCTGGCGGGCACAAACGTCACGCTTCGAGACGTTGGCGCTCGCGGCGGCTCCTGCCGCGATGCTCGCCCCGCGCCTTCAGACAGATCGACTTCAGACCGACGTGGGCCTGGTGCCAGTGCTTCACATTCCAGAGATGTACGACGAGCTCAGCGAGGACGTTCACGAATGGCTGCGTGCCAACAGCGATGCACGCGGAGCTCCGTTTGCCGTGCTTGACTTGCGCGGCAATGGCGGAGGTGCCGTAGAACCCACGCTCGACTTGTTGGGGCTTTGGTTGGGCGACAAGCCCGCACTCGTGTGGACCAACGCGGTGAGCGGCGGGGCGTTTCAGGCCGAGGCCGCACCGCCGTCAACGGAGCGATGGCCGATTCCAGTGGTTGTCGCGGTCGACGCGCAAACAGCAAGCGCCGCGGAGATGCTGGCCGGAGCACTACAGTCCTACGGCTATGCCCGCGTGGTGGGCGAGCGTAGCTACGGCAAAGGATGCATGCAGGAGACGCTCGAGCTCGCTCCCGGCACACCGGGCACGCTGGCCCTCACCACCGCGCTCTACGCGCTGCCCAATGGTCGGGCAGTACAGCGCGCTGGGATAGAACCAGATGCATTCTACACATTTACCCCCAAAGGCGAATTTCCCCAACGGGAAGAGCAAAGCAAGCACGTCGCACCACGATGGGCCACGCGCGACATTCGCCCCGCACACGCCGCGCATGCGTGGTCCACGCGCACGCCCGTGCATTCTATCGACGTGTGCAGCGATGCCGCGCTTTGTGACGCCGTACGGGTCGCGCTCAAGCTTCGTCGTCAGAGGCCGCAAACACCTCACTGACCGCGTTCCGTAACTCTGGCGTAATCACGAGGCGTGTGCGCCGCAATCGCTGATCGGCAAGGCGCCCGAGAACGAAAGAAACCTCCTCCACCGGCCGCGACGGCCCCTTACGAAACACCACGTGCAGCGGGTCTTTGCCTGTCGAAAGCGGCACATCGGTCGCAACGTCCAAGCCTACGTCGTGCCGAGGGTCAAAGCCGCGCGCGCGCGCCAAATCTTGAGCAACTTGTAGCGCCGCCCGCGATCCGTCGGGCGTCGCATGCTCGCCGAAGAGCTCCAAGGTCTTAAACAAATAGCGCTCACGCACACGCTTCGTGAGATTTGCAAGCGCTGGGTCCGGGCCGTCCTCCCATGCGCGCATAGCTACTGCAAGCACGCTGTCGTCCAAGCGCAAGTAGTCGTCGAGCAAGACCTCGCCGCCATAGGCTGCAGCCCGCATGGCCCGCGGCACCTGGGGCAGCGACACGCCGTCCGCAATGAGTTCACTCGCCCGGCGCAGCGCCGCGCGAATCATCCACTCCGCGCTGCGCGTGGATTTATGAAGGTAGATCTGCTGAAACATAAACATCCGCGCGAGAATAAACGACTCCACCGCGGGCAAGCCCTTGGCGCCGTCGATGGCCAAGCCCGGCGCCTCCTCGCCACGCGTGGGCGCAAAGCAGAGACTCCGCAGCAGCCAATCCAAGTCGAAACGACCATAGGCCGCTCCGGTAAAATAGGCGTCGCGCAACAAATAATCGGCGCGGTCTACATCGACCAACCCGCTCACGGCCTTGGCCAAATACGGCAGCTCATGTCTGCCGTGCACCAAGGCCGCCACCCGCTTGGGCATGCCTACGTCGTAAGCCGTAAGCACCGCGTAGACGCCCGTGCTTGGGTCGGTAAGCACGCGCTCTGTCCAGACCTCGTGATGCGGCGCGCCCGGCAAGGCATCCTCAAACAAGTGAGACAGCGGCCCATGCCCCACGTCGTGCAGGAACGCAGCCGCCAAAGCGTCGCGGGCATGATCCGAGGAGAGCCGCTGCCAGAAGGGCAACGCACCGTCGATGGCGCGCAGGCGCGCGATAAGCCGCTGCATCACGTGCGCGGCACCGATCGCATGGCTAAACCGCGTGTGCTCAGCGCCCGGAAAGGCATAGCTGGTCACTCCAAGCTGCTTGATCCGGCGCAAGCGCTGCACCTCAGGTGTGTCGAGCAGCTCGCGAATCACCGTGTCCTCCTGAGACTCGAAGGAGATAAGCCCGTGCACCGCATCACGCAAAATCATGACGGTCTCTCCATGCGTGCATCATGCACTTTACTCTCGTGGACGCGCGCGTCACGCACCCGACCATCATCCTCGTACAGGCGCACGACCCGAGGCCATTCGTCCAGAAACGCCTCCCGGGCGACAAATCTTGCAGTACCCACAAGGGGCCTCTCGGCATGCCAACTGGGGCAAAACATCTCAGCTCCCAGGGTGTCGCAGGCCCATGCAAGAGGCTCAACCCCGGGCGACAGAGAGACATGAACGGCGCCATTCTTGGTGCGTGTAATACGCACACATTCAGGGTCTGCCTCTGGCGCAAATGGTCCTGACGTATCGACATGCGCCGTACGTCCGGCACGCCGGAGGCGTGCGATCAGCGTCCAAAGAGCGACACCGGACGCATCTCCTGCAATGGCCTTGCGCTTTAGCCCAACGGCCGCAACCGCGGTGGTGCCACTGCCCGAGAAGAGGTCGGCGACCATGTCTCCCTCGTCTGTTGTGGATCGAATCACGCGCTCGAGCAATGCCAACGGCTTCTGCGTAGGGAAGCCCGTACGCTCTTTGGCGGCGGCATGCCGCATGGGCGCGATGTCCGTCCACAATGCATCCACGGGTCGCTCTCGCGCCCATCCGCCCGAGGGGAGCTGCGTGAGCGCATACTTGATGTAGGCCTTGCCACTTGGGCTGCGGTGGACGCGCCCCTCCGCCTCGAGGCGCGCAATAGAGGCGTCCGTGTAGTCGCCGCGTGGTGCCAGGGTAAAGGCGCCACCGTGGGGATCTTTGCGCACGGCGGCCGGATCAATTTCCTCAAGCCGCGTGTCGGGGACGATCTTTGCTTTGGGCATTCCGTAGAGCAGCAGCGTGTCCAGCGTGCGGCCATATTGCGCGCTTGAAGCTTGCCGCCCCAGGTTGGGCGCGCGCTTCCAAACGATCTCATTGCGAAACGCGTTTGGCCCCATGATTTCCTGGAGGATCAGACGCGCATAGTGCGACGCACGATAGTCCACATGCACGCAGATGACGCCATCCGGGCGGAGCAGCTGCACCGCGGCATCGATGGACTCTGCAAGCATCTCCAAGTAGGAGCCAAGGCCGCCCTCCTTCTCCGTCCACGTATCCGTATAGGCTCGCGTGCGCTTTACCTCGCCGTCCGCACGGCCATCAAAGCGGGTCTCGGCCGTGTAGTCCGCCATCGAACCATAGGGCGGGTCGAGGTAGACGAGTCGTACCTTGCCCTTCAGGCCTTCAGTGCACAATGCACGGGCAACGCCAGCTGCGGGCCCCAAGATCAGGCGTGCATCGTGCGAACCGGCGCATGACTCAAGCGGTAGGAGCGCAGGCGCAACACCCGGTGTCCAGCCCGCGGTACGCCAGCGCCGCCCCGGCCAGGCAAGCCTCATTCCCGCATCTTGCGCTCTGCTCCGTGCTCCGTCCTTGGCCACGCGTGAACGCTACCACAATGGGCGGTCCAGGTGCGCTATAGCCCCAGCCATGCCCTCCCTGCTGTCGTTCCTTACCCCGCTTGATCATGAGCGGCTCGCGCAATTGGCGGAGGCGAACGACGCCAGCATCGATGAGAGCCTGAGGGTCCCGCCGTCGGTGCAAGTTGCACGCGTGCTCGTGGAGACCACGGCGCGTGATGCAGCGCAGACGCGTCAGCTTTTGCTCGCGTCACGCAGGGGCGACGCAGAGGCGCTTGCTCGCTTGCATACGTTAGGCGTGTTGTGGCCACGGAGCGACGGCGGCTGGTCGTTGCCCTGGGCTCTGGAGCTCGCAATTGGCGAGGGCGCCCGGCGGGGGCCACGCTCGTTCGCCGCGCTGTACGCACGCATCGAACAGGAGGGGGCGCGCAACATCGCACGCGCACGCGGCTTCCCCTGGCTGCAAGCGCCGCGCGCCCTGTCGCTCGAGACCTTGTGGGGAGAGATGCGTAGCCCCGAGGCCATGAATGCGCAGCTCGCATCGCTCAGCGATGCCGAGCGAGAGGTGCTCGTGCGCATCGGCGAAGAGGGCGGCGAAGTCACGGGACACGAGCTCGCAGATCTGGAGCGCAACCCCTCACGCGTTGCTACCACCAGCGGCGTGTGGTCGAGGCGCGGCGCCAGCTTCGCGCTCAATCGACGAGGTTTTTTGCTGCCGATGGGCCTGGACAGGCACATCGTGCCGGAGGAGGTCCTGCGCGCCGTGATGCCCGAGAGCTTTGCGGCGGGCCAGGCCGCACAAGCCCACGCAGAGGACAACCTCGCCGCCCCCGCCGACGCGCTACGTGCTCAATACACGCATATGCCAGGCGCGCTTCTGGGCGCCATCGTGCTGCTCGCGATGGCGAATCGCAATGGCAAGGCGCCGCGCGTGCTGCCGACAAGCCGCGTCAACGCAGTGGCCGCGCGCTTGGACAGCCACACGGGGGTAGTCGCCATGCTTTACTCTCTGGCCTTCGAGGCTGGCTGGCTACGAGCCGTTGCAAGCCCCACGGTGGGTACAGGTCCGGCCCTGAGCGAGGCGAGCGAGCCATTGCTCAGGCTCTGGCTACGAAGCGCGGGCTGGGACGAGACCTTTTTAGAACCCGATCGCAGGCGGGCGCCAGAGGGCCCTGCAACCGATGGTGCGGGTCAGGCGTTGCGCGAGATTGTCCTTGAGCACGTAAGGCGCGCCGCCGTAGGCCGGTGGGTGCGTCTGAGCGCGCTTGTGCAAGCTTGCCTCGCGGACACGCGCAGCACGCGCCTGCTCAAAGCCATCGCGCGTCGCAAACTGCCGGGCTCTGCCACGCCTGAGCAAGCGGTGACGCGCATGGTGAGCCTTGCACTGCATACCTTGGGCGAGCTCGACATTGCCGAGAGTGCAGAAGGTGCACTCTGCAGGCGTGCTACGCGCACAGCAAAAAACCAAGTGGAGGACGATACCCGAAGGTTGCTCACCCGCCCCAGCGCACGTGCATGCGACTTCGCTGGCGCCGCAGACTTGCTCGACCCGGTAAGCTGGGACGGCGCGCTCCGAGTCACGCTGCACGAAGACCGCGTGCGCGAAGCCTTCATCGACGGCAAGAGCGAATCGGAGTTGCAGGTTCGCCTCGCGCGATGCCTGCCAGATGCAACGCTGGCGCAAGACGGCTGGCGGCAAGTGCTTGCGCGCGGAATGTCGGCACAAGGAAGCGCCCAGGCCACGGCGCTCGCATATGCCATCGACGTGCAAGACGCGTCAGTTGCGACTTCTCTCTACGGCGACAAAACCATGGCGGGGCTTTTGGCCCCGGATGCCCCTGCAGGCTGGATATTTGTGCGCGCAGGGGCCGACTCCGAAAAGGTCATGGTCGCGCTGCGCACGCGCGGCGTACATGTCCAAATCGCGGGCGCCTGAGCCCCGATACCACGCCGCAGGACACGCCGGGACAAGCCGCCTAGTCGCACGCGGGGCGTGCGTTTCCACTTTATTCGTGAGAGCGTAGCTCCACGATGATATTTCGACGCGCCAAGCTCATTTGCACTCTGGGGCCCGCCTGCGACACCAAAGAAGGACTACGCGAGCTTATCCGCGCAGGTATGGATGTCGCGCGCTTTAACTTCTCCCACGGCACGCATGAAGAACACCGTGCGCGACTACAGAGGCTCCGCGAAGTGGCCGAAGAGATGAACCGCCCCGTGGCCGCTCTGCAAGATCTGTGCGGCCCCAAAGTGCGCACGGCAGCCTTCGCGGCGCCATTCGACCTGCCCACAGGCAGCAAGGTCACGCTCATTGAGGGAAGCAAAGACACTGTGCGTGCGGACGCCAACGTGATCCCCATCGAGTATGAAGGCCTTGCCGAGGACGTGCGCGTGAGCGACAAGATCTTGTTCGACGACGGCCGACTGGTGCTCGAAGTCACCGCGCTCGAGGGCTCTGTGGTGCACGCTACCGTCACACAAGGCGGAGGCATGCGCAGCCGCATTGGCGTGCACTTGCCGAGCCGCACCATGCGCGGCGGAGCGCTCACCGAGAAAGACAAGTTGGACTTGGCCTTTGGGCTCGAGCAGGAGTTCGACTACGTGGCGCTCTCGTTCGTGCGCCGCGCCGACGACTTGCAGCAGGTTCGAAACATTTGTTTGGCCGCGGGCAAGAACATCCCCGTGGTGGCCAAAATTGAGACGCCCGACGCGGTCGACAATCTCGAGAGCGTGATCGCTGCCTCCGACGTGGTCATGGTGGCGCGCGGCGACCTGGGCGTGGAGTACCCGCCCGAACGCGTCCCCGTCATCCAGCGCCAGATCTTGGGCGTTGCACGCCGCGTGCGTCGTCCCGTCATCGTCGCCACCGAGATGCTGCAGTCGATGACCAAAGCCACCCGCCCCACACGCGCGGAAGCGAGCGATGTGGCCAACGCCGTCTATGCCGGCACCGACTGCGTCATGCTGAGCGGCGAAACGGCCAACGGCGACTTCCCCACGCTGAGCGCGCAGATGATGGCCAGCATCGCCTCCGAGGCCGAGACTAGTGCGTTTTACGAGGTGATTCCCTATGCGACGCGCGCCACGAATGTCGCCGAGGCCGTGGCGCGCGGCGCCGTGAACACCGCCAAGGAGATCGGTGCAAAGTACATCGTTGCCTTCACCGAATCTGGGTCCAGCGCGGCACTCGTCAGCCTCGCGCGCCCGCATGTACCCATTGTGGCTTACTCGCCCTACCTGCGCACCCGCCGCAAAACCAACCTCTACTGGGGCGTGATGCCGCGTGCCATGGAAACGATGAACGACATCGACAAGCTCACAGCGTGGGTGAGTGAGGACCTGATTGCGTCGGGCTTGGCCGTGGCGGGCGAGCGCGTGGTGATGGTCTTTGGCGCGCCCATTGGGCTCGTCGGGAGCACCAACTCCATGCGTGTTCACGTGCTATCGTAGCCCCCATGTCCACCATCGACCCGCGTCTCGATCTGATCTCCGAGATTGCCCGCCTCAAGCGCGAGCGCAACGCTGTGGTGCTCGCGCACTACTACCAAGATGGCGACATACAAGACGTCGCCGATTTCTTGGGTGACTCACTGCAGCTCGCGCAAGCAGCGGCAAAAACAACGGCCGATGTCATTTGTTTTGCGGGCGTACACTTCATGGCCGAGACGGCCAAAATTCTCAACCCCGGCAAGGTGGTGGTCGTGCCCGACATGGATGCGGGCTGCTCACTCGCCGACGGTTGCCCCCCGGCACGCTTCGCCGCATGGCAAGCTAAGTTTCCCAATTCGGTCACTGTATCCTACATCAATTGTACCGCCGAGGTGAAGGCGCTGTCGGACTACATTGTCACGTCCTCCAACGTGGAGAAGATCGTGGCGCAGATCCCTGCCGGAACGACCATCCTGTTTGGACCCGACAAGAACCTAGGTGCGTGGGTCAACAAAAAGCTCGGCCTCGAGATGAAGCTCTGGCAAGGTAGTTGCATAGTGCACGAGACCTTCAGCGAGCGAAAGCTTGTGGGTCTCAAGGAGCGCTACCCCCACGCTCAGGTGCTGGCGCACCCCGAATGCGAGGAGGTTGTGCTTCGGCATGCGGACTTCATCGGCTCCACCACCGCCATTCTGAACTACGCGCTCGCCAGCGAATCATCTGAGTTTATCGTCGCGACGGAGGCCGGCATCCTGCACCAAATGCAAAAAAAGGCGCCCGGGAAGACCTTTATTCCCGCCCCGCCCGAGGCCAACTGCGCCTGCAACGAATGCCCGTTCATGAAGAAGAACACGCTCGAAAAGGTGTATCTTGCACTACGCGACTTGCAGCCCCAGTTGCATATGGCGCCCGAGCTCTTAGAGCGCGCAAGCCTGCCGATCAACCGGATGCTCGCGCTTAGTTAGCGCCGCTTTCGCGCGTTAAGAAACCCAACCGCGGGCTTTGTAGACCCAATATCCGGCGAGCTCACGCAGCGCGGCCGTCGTCATCTCTAAGTAGTGCGTGCGCGGCGACAGCCAAGAGCTCCAATCGCTCCCCTGCCCGGCATAGCGCGTGTCCACCGAGATGGGCGTGAGCTCAAAACCGACGGCGCGGAAGCATCCCATGGCACGACGCATATGATAGCGGCTTGTCACCAACCCCACGTGAGCATAGCCGTGCTCGCGCAGTATAGGTGCAGTGTACACGGCATTCTCGCGCGTGTTCTTGGCCTTTGGCTCCAGCACGACACGTGCCGGTGCGATGCCCCAGAGGACCAACTTGTCGCGCAAGATCTCCGCTTCAGAGAGAGGCGTCCCTGCGAAGTCTCCCGTGATCACGACACTGTCGGCCGCGCCGCTGTGCAGCATCTCGTAGCTCTGATGCAAGCGCTCGACGTTGTCGTTAAACCCCGGTGTGCCCTCGTCCGACACCGTGGAGAGCACGCCGCCCAAAAGCACAATGGCGTCGAAGTGCTCGCTGGGCGACACAGGCTTCCAGCCGGCCTCCACGGTGCGCTGCAGGCGACCCGCCACGGGCGCCACCGAGCTTGCCCACAGCAGCACGACGCCCGCCGCCGCGTAAAGCGCGCTGCGAGGGCGCTTGCACAAAGCGAGGAGCGCAAACAATAAGCACCAGGTGAGCGGCGCGAGCGCCAAATCCAAGATCTTGGAGAGTACGAAGAACACCTCAGCCCTTGCCTACAGCCGTGCGCACATCCCAAAGCTCGGGGAAGAACGTGAGGTTCAAGGCCTGCTGAAGAAACCCAACCCCTGAGCTACCGCCCGTGCCTGGCCTAAAGCCGATAATGCGCTTCACGGTGGTCATATGTCTGAAGCGCCAATTCTGAAACCTGCCCTCAATGTCGACCAACTTCTCGCACAGGTCGTAGGCCTCCCAGTGGGCCGAGGTGTTCGCATAGATCTCCGCGATCACGGCAAGCACGCGGGCATCGTTTTCATAGGGCTGCGTGAAATCGCGCTGCAATTTGTCACGCGGGATCACAAATCCGCGTCGCGCCAAATGGCGCAAAAACTCGTCATACAGTGACGGGGCCACAAGGCGCGCGCTTAACCACGCATGGGTATCGGGCGCGCTTCGGTGTGGCAAAAGCGCGTTTGCATCCTTGTTGCCGAGGCCGAATTCGATGGCGCGGTATTGGAACGACTGAAACCCCGACGACTGCCCAAGCGTGTCGCGGAATTGCATGTAGTCCGCAGGCGTCATGGTTTCGAGCACGGCCCACTGCTCGAGCAGTACCCGCTGAATCTGAGCGATGCGCGAGAAGGCCTTGAACGACTCCTGCAGCCGGTCTTCACGCACCAATTGCGTCGCCAAGTCCAACTCGTGCAAGAACAGCTTCATCCAAAGTTCGCTGGTCTGATGCTGAATGATAAACAGCATCTCATCGTGCTGTCCGCCCGAGCGCGGCTCCTGCGCGTTCAGGATCAAGTCCAACCGCAGGTAGTCGCCGTAGCTTCCTCCGGGCTTGAGGTCGACCGCAATGCCTGCCTCTAAAGGGCGCTGGTTGGTTTCGGTCATAAGCCGGAACGTTAGCAAAGATGGCCCCCGCCGCGGCGCGCTTTGTGCGTACACTGCACGCAGTTAAGAGGCCCTCCGCATGTCATCTCTATTTCTCAAAAAAGACCTCGCACGCGTTGTGCGCGAAGCCACCGACCCAGCGCTCGCGGAGGGCCATGGTCTTAAGCGCAGCCTTAGCGCGCTCAACCTCACCACCTTGGGCATTGGCGCCATCATCGGCGCGGGTATCTTCTCTCTCACGGGGCGCGCGGCCGCCGAGTACGCAGGTCCGGGGGTCGCGCTCAGCTTTGTCATTGGCGGCATCCTGTGCACGCTCGCCGGGCTTTGCTACGCCGAGCTTGCGGCCATGATCCCTGTCGCAGGCAGCGCTTACGCCTACACTTACGCCACGATGGGGGAGCTTGTCGCGTGGATCATCGGTTGGGACTTGGCGCTCGAATACGCGTTCGGCGCGATCACGGTGACGGGCGCATGGTCAGGCTATATGTACAGCTTGCTGCACAAGACCTTCGGCATTCAGTTTGCCGACACGCTCCTGCGCTTCACCAAGGGCCCGGGAGAGTTCGTCACCCTTGCCGATGGCCTAAGTGCGCGCGGCTATTGCAACGTGCCGGCCATGTTTCTCGCGCTCTGCTGTACGGCCGTTTTGTACCGCGGCGTCAAAGAGAGCGCGTGGGTCAACAACATCATCGTGATCATCAAGATCATCATTGTGCTCTCCTTCATCGTTCTCGGTTGGAGCGTGATTTCACCAGCCAATTTGCACGTGAACCCCGATGCGACGGGCCTTGCGGCCTTGGTCCCCGAGGTTGTTGTCAACAGTAAGGGCGAGCACCACTTTGGCTGGGGCACGGGCGGCGTACTCACCGGCGCGGGTGTGGTGTTTTTCTCGTACATCGGCTTCGACGCGGTCTCTACGGCGGCCCAAGAAGCCAAGAATCCTCAGCGCGATATGCCCATTGGCATCTTGGCCTCACTCATCATTTGCACCATCCTTTACATCCTGGTCTCCACCGTGCTCACCGGAGTTGTAAACTACACGGAGCTCGGTGTGCCCGACCCCATCGCGGTGGGCATCGATGCCATCGTGCGTCTGCGAGGCTGGTCGCCAAGCGCGCAGCTTTGGTTCACGGCGGCAGTAAAAATCGGCGCCATCGCCGGACTCTCGAGCGTGGTGCTGGTCCTCATGCTGGGCCAGGCCCGCATCTTCTACGCCATGGCCAAAGACGGGCTCTTGCCCTGGTTCGGCGCGACGCACCCCAAGAACCACACGCCGCACATCTCCACACTTCTCACCGGGGCAATGGTGGCCATCCTTGGCGGCTTTTTGCCCTACCACTTGGTCGGTGAGCTGGTCTCCATCGGCACGCTTTTGGCCTTTGTTTTGGTGTGCGTGGGCGTTCCCATTTTGCGGGTCACCAACCCCGATCAGCCTCGTCCCTTCCGAGCGCCATTGCCTTGGGTCACCGGCCCGCTTGGCGCGGTCGCCTGCTTGTGGGTGATGAGCAGCTTGCCGGGCGACACGTGGCTCCGTTTGGTGGTGTGGTTGGCCATTGGCTTCGTGATCTATTTTACCTACGGCAAGAAGCACAGCCGCGTTCAGCGAGAGCGCCTCGAATCGCACATCCCCTAAGCTGAGGGGCCTTTCGAATTGTAAGTATCCAGGGATTTCGCAAGTGCAGACCACGCGCTCAGCGTGGCGCTGATGCGCGCGCATCGTTGCCTCTTGTGTCGACACCGCCAAATCCGTCAACGCGCCCCAAACAAAACGCGCGCGACGCCGATATTGCACGACGCTGAAGCACGCCGTCGCACCCATGCTACACTTTGACAAGCACCGAGTTTTGTCCGCGGAGCTCGCCAACGAAGAAAGGCCCGTCATGAGGGGAATCCAACGCGTCGCATTCATCGCACTCTACAATGTGCTCGTGCTGTTCACCTTCGCCGTTCGCGAGGCGCATGCGACCATCGAGCTGCGGCGCACGCTCGACCAGAAGGGCGACATGCTGGTCTTCGGCAATACGCTTGGCCAAGACTGTGACCACGGCTACCCCGCGCAACTGGCGGTCGGCACGCTCAGCACCGCGGCCTGCCCCAGCTCAGGCGCGGGCAATGACGACGATGGCATCCAAGTGCTTTGGACTACAGACGGCACCGCGGTAGGCACGGTGGCCAACGCATCGGTGACGCCGTCAAATGCAAAATCGCGCGCGATACTCGCGCTACCAGCGGGAGCCAACGTAAGCTACGCGCGGCTCTATTGGACCGGGGTGTCTGCGAACGTTACGCCTTCCGGCAACGTCACGGTGTCGCGAGGCGCAAGCAGCACCACCGTGTCCCCAGAGTACATGGCCACCATTGCGCATGCGGGCGGTACGGGTTGGATGGCCTCCGCAGACGCCACCTCGCTCGTCCAGACATTCGGCGACGGCAGCTACGACATCTCAGGCATCGACATTAGGTCTGACTTTAAGACCAAAGACGACGAGTGGGGCGGCTGGTATTTCGTTGTATTCTACCAGCTAGGCTCCGAGCCGGTGCGCAACCTCACGCTCTTCGATCATGGCAACACCGCCATCGATCTCATCTCTGGCACGGCCACGGTGGACATCAACCTGTCTGGCTTTTTGGTGCCTGCAGCCGGCTTCGACGCAAAGCTCGGGGTGTTTGCTTTGGAGGGAGACGCGGCGCTTTCTGGCGACTACGTATCCTTCGGCCCTACCACAAGCACGCTCACGCGCTTCTCGGATCAGGGCGTCGCCAACCCGAGCACCAACAACTTCTTCAATGGCAGCCGCTACTGGCTTGGAGCTCCGAAGAGCGTCTCGGGCGATCTCCCGCAGACCACCGGCGCCGCCGGCAGCCTGACGGGAATTGACATCGACGTGATCAACGTCACATCGACCATGAGCTCCGGTCAAAACAAGGCCGTGATACGCGCCGGCACAACGGGTGAGACCATTTTGCTTGGAGGCTTTGCGACCTCCATCACGACGTTCAAACCCGACTTTACGAGTACGACCAAACAAGTTCGCGACATCAATGGCGACTCGCTGATTGTGAATGACATTGTAGAATACACCATTACGGTGACCAACACCGGCTCAGATGTTTCCACGAACACGGTCATTCATGACGAGCTTCCGAGCAACGCAGTGTATGTACCGGGTACACTCACCCTTGACGGTGCGCCCTTATCCGATACGGCAGGAAACGACGTAGGCGACGTGGTCGGCGGCATCGTTCTGGTTCGCGTAGGTGCGGGTGCTACGGCCGTTCAGGGCGGCTCGATGGCCGTTGGCGAAACCCATACGGTAAAACTTCGGATGAAGACCACCGTGGTCGGCGCGGTGCTCAATCAAGCCTTCGTCACAGCTGGCGGCGTGCTGCGCCCTGATTTGGGAGACTCTTCATGGCTGAGTGGCGACGGGGCGCAAACCTCCGCGCCCACCGTGGTGGCCGCTGTACTCTGCACCAATCACTACGGCGAGACCGGGCAAGTCGTGTGCGGGCAAACGAACCCGTTTTGCGTCGCCGGCGGCTGCCTGCCTTGCAACAACGCCGCGGCCGAGACGACCTGCAGCGGAGACACGCCAGGCTGCCTTCTTGCCGGGCCTCTCACAGGCGCATGCACCATCGTAGACACCGATGGTGACGGAGTGTTCGATCCAGACGAGCGCACGTTTGGGACCAATCCCCTGAATCCGGACACAGACGGCGACGGCCTACCCGACAACGTCGAGCTCTCCGTGTCAGGAAGCACGGGGCCCTGGACAGCTGTGGACACCGACGGTGATGGCATCAAAGACGCACTCGATGCCGACAGCGACAACGATGGCATCCCAGACGCGACCGAACGAGATGAAGTCGCAGGCGGTACGGGCGCTGACTTTGATAGCGACGGCATCCCGAACTACCGCGATGCGGACAGCGATGGCGATGGCATTCTTGATGCCGAAGAGTCCGGTGGCGGCGGCGCCAGCCCACGCGACACCGATGGCGCCGAGAAGCCTGACTACCTCGACCTGGACAGTGACAACGATGGATACTCCGACGCGGTCGAGGCCGGCGCCGACAAGCTGAATCCGGCAAATACCGATAGCGACGTTCCCGTTGTTGCAGATTACATTGATCTAGACAGCGACAACGATTGTGTTCCCGACGCGACCGACCCCGCTCGCACCAACGCGGCCGTTCCCAAGGCCGACGCCAACAACAATTGTGGAGTCGGTGAGGTTTGCTACCGCGCCGAGGGCATCTGTTTGCGCCCTGAGGATCTCACCGACGCAGGAACGCGCCGTGACGCAGGCCGCGACGCGACTACAGGTCGCGGCGGCGACGGCTCCACAAGTGGGACCGATCAATACGCACAAGAGGGAGGCGGCGAGGTTGCGGGTGGAGGCCTTCTCTGTAGTGCGTCACCTAGTGTGCAGCAAAACGCACTCCTGGCCTTTGCGGCACTCCTGCTCCTCACGCGGCGCATGCAGCGCCGCGCATAGCGCTGCGGCTATTGCTGTTCGAACCGAGCCCGCTCGAGCTCAAGCTCAAGCTCGCGAATGCACGGTGCCTCGGCCGCGAGTACATCCCCGGCGCGATTCGGGTCCAACCACTCCGCCTCGATGCGACCACGTCGGAAGCGCACTTCGGCGTCGTTCTGCAGCGCTGCCGGCAAGTAGCAATACGCACCGCCGTCGTTGGCCACCAGCTGCAGCGCGAGGCGCCTATCGATCAGTGCAGCCCATTCGGGATGTGCCTTGAGCTGCGTGGGCTCAAACCGCAGCGCCTCGCGCCGCATATAGGGCGTACCGCGCAAACGCTCAGACACGTACTCCACGTTGGCGGGGGTCAGCGCCACCGCCGCTTTCGCCAGCGCGTCGTCGTCACGCAAACGTGCAGAGGCAAAGGGGAACGACCTGCCCGACACGCGCAGCATTTGTTCCACCAGCGAACGGTCATCGCGTAGCCGCGTCGAGGCGTAGCGCAGTACATCCGGCTGCTTGGCAAGGGCCAGCATCACGAGCTCGATCGAATCACCAAACCGCTCGGGCAAGTCTCCAAGCACTTCCGGATGCGCGGCAACAAGCGCGTGTATCCGATCGGTTTGGCCAAGTATCCGCTCGGAGGCGTAGCGAATCGCGCCGGGCCAATTTTGCGTGGCCAATTGCACGATGTCGTCGCGATCGCGTAGCCTTTCGGAGGCGGCCGACAACATCACGCCTCGCCGCGACACGGCATGGCCCACCACGTTCTCGTCATCCCGAAACCGCACGTCGGCGCAGCCCAACGCGTCCCCCTCTTGCGTCACGGCCTCGAGCACCAAAGCGGCATCGGCACGCAAGCGCGGCGATGCAAACCGGAGCAGGGCACCGTTGCCCTCGTCCCTCATGCATTCCATCGCGAGGTCAGAGTTTCCGCACTCATAAAATGGCGCGCATCCGGTCGGGCCGCCGGGAATGCGGATGGCCTCGCCGACAAACGCGTCGTCATCACGCAGACGCGCCGAGGCGAACTCGAACGCCCACGGATTCTCCGTCATGGCTGCACGCACCACGGTCTCGTCATCGCGCAGGCGTTCGGACGCATTAGCCAGTACGCGGCCAGACGTCCTCACCGCCGCGAGTACAACCACTCGCGTGTCCCGCATTTCAAGCGGCAGTCGCGCGAGCTCATGAGGCGATGCTGTCACTGCGCGTACCGCAAGTTCGGTATCGCGTTGATACGGCTCGCCAACATCAAACAAAGACTCCGGCGCACGCAGCAGTGCTCTCCGCACGAGCAT
>JAYWGI010000312.1:0-2037 GCA_043779025.1 Myxococcales bacterium | reverse complement strand
GAAAGTACATCGTGCGCCGACGCGTCGCGGAAGGTGGCATGGGCGTCGTGTGGGAGGCGGAGCAGCAACTAGGCACGGCAGTCCGGCGCGTCGCGATCAAGACCTTGCACGCCAACCTGTCGGCCGATGCGAGCCTACGCGCGCGCTTTGAGCGCGAGGTCGCAACAGTGTGCCGCTTGGAGCACCCTAATGTAATTCACGTGTACGACTACGGCACGGCGCCGGAAGGATATTTGTACATCGTGATGGAGTACGTGCAGGGTGCATCTATCGCGCAGGAGCTGAACAGGCTCCGTTTCCTGCCTCTGGCGCGTGTGAGTCACGTTGTCGAGCAGGTGTGTGGCGCGCTCGCCGAAGCACACAGTTTGGGCATCGTGCACCGCGACTTGAAGCCCGATAACTTGATGCTCACCGAGCGCGCGGGGATCAAAGATTTTCTTAAGGTGCTCGACTTCGGAATCGCGAAAAGCGGTCGAGAATCACTTGCCGGGCTTACGCGCGCTGGCGCCATGTTGGGCACCCCGCCGTACATGAGCCCCGAGCAGTTCTTGGGGGTCGATGTCGGGCCGCAAAGCGATGTGTATTCACTGGGCGTCGTGCTGTACGAGATGTTGTCTGGCGCGTTGCCGTTTGAGGCCGAAAGCCCGTGGGCTTGGGCGCGCTTGCACATGGAGGCCCGGCCGCAATCCTTGGCGCTCACCCCAGATGGGGCCGCGCTGCCGGCGGGCGTGGTCGAGGTGGTCATGCGTTGCCTCAACAAGCGGCCGAACGACCGGCCTAAGGGCATGCAGGAGCTCTGCCGGATGTTTCTGGCCGTCTCTGGGGGGCCGCAGAGTCGTGGCAGCACGCCTTACTCGGGGGACGTGGGCCACGCGCGAACGGAATCCACACCTGTGGTGCTAGGCCATGCGACCCATTCGGCCTCCGCGGCCGAGTATGCGCCTCACGCACCTCGCGGGCGCACTTCGCTCACGCCTGCGCCCCCAGATCTCACCCAAGCGCCCACCCAAGCGCATACGGGGCCCTCTGCGTGGGAGTCTCCCGTAATCCCTGTGCCAGCGAAATCCGCGGCACAGCAGGCACCGCGCCCGGGCGCCGCCGTACTCGTGGCCTCGGGTGGCGCCGCGCTGCTCGTCGCGGGTGGCTTTGCCATATGGGGACATGGGGGGGCGTCGCCCGCGCCGTCCTACGGCGCTGCGGTGCTAGCGCCTGTTCATAGCGACAACGTGGCGCCAGCGGCAGGAGGCCCAAGGACGGATTCTCCCTCACTGTCCGAACCTGTGGAGTTCAACCGGCCACTGACGCAGGCCGGTCGTCCTGCCACAACGCAGGCTACGCGTCCGGGCGCGGCGGGGCCCGGGACAACCAAACCAGGCGTGCAGAACCCCTCAGGCTCGGACACGGCGATTGGGCCCGTCACGTGGCCGGGGGGGCAAGACCTCACCAAGATCTTTGGTCCTGGCGCGCAGGTGCCTTTGGCACCGCAGCCGCAGCCACAGCCACAAACTCCGCCGCAGCCGCCGCTACCTCAACCTAAGTTGCCCGTGCAACCTGCATTACCCGCTCAATCTACATTACCGGCTCAGCCTACGTTACAGCCTTCACCCGCGCGCGGGCCGGAGCCACCAGCATGTCAGGACTGGCGCGGCCTAACATGCAATAGCTATGCCCTGGGCATCAACCGTCGTTGCGACGAGTTGCGTCCGCGTTGCCCGTCCGAGTTTCGCTGACCGGCGGTATCCATTGCGCTGCGTTGACTGGATGGTTGCGCTGGCGCTACAAGCTGGAAGCCAAGATGATCAAGCAGCTGCTTTACCCCGCTTTTGCCCTGTATCTCGCCGCCTGCAAAAAAGGCGGCGCCATGACCCCCGAAGACTATGCCGCCAAGACAGGAAAACCCGTGAGCGACCGAACCGACTTGTATGCCCTCACCACACGTACGCTCGAAGGCAAAGACATGAGCCTCTCAGAGCTCCACGGCAAAGTGACCTTGGTGGTCAACGTGGCGTCCAAATGCGGCTTCACGCACCAGTATGG
>JAYWGI010000311.1:0-5515 GCA_043779025.1 Myxococcales bacterium | reverse complement strand
GCGCGTTTGACCGAGACGTTGGTGGGGCGAGACATGGGGCTTGGGTACTTTCAGAAGAGGCGGGCTGCAGTGTCGTCCGTGAACAACCATGCATCGCGTGACATGCGCAGCGTGCCGCCTTCAAGCACGAGACGCGCGCGCTCTGCAAGGTTCTCGGCCGCGCGGCGCCTGCCTGCGGGCCACGCGGCGACGCCAAGTTCGACGGCCGCTGACTCAATATCGAAGCCCGTCGCGAGGCGCAGCCCCAACATGATGCGCTCTCGCATGATGCATTCTGCATCCAAATGCTCCAGCTCTTCGGGAGCCGCATGCAGGGTGTGTGCGGTCTGCATGTAGTGTTCCGGCCGGGGCGGATTCCTGTACCGCACGCGTGCGGTGGCTCCTGCGCTGGGGTCAGGCACACAGCCCACCGCGCCGCAGCCCACGCCCAAGTACGTCTCACCGTGCCAATACGCCAGGTTGTGGCGAGACTGCTCGCCGAGGCGCGCATAGTTTGAGATCTCGTAGTGCTCAAAGCCCTCGGCCGTAAGCAAGGTGTCCAAATCCAAAAAGGCCTGCGCCACGTGCTCATCGACCGCGATGGGTAGGCGACCCACCTTCGCGAGCTCTCCAAAGCGCGTGCCTGGCTCGATGGTCAGCTGGTAGCACGACAGGTGCGTGGGGCCCGCGGAGAGCACATCGCGAACACGCGCGGCGGCGCCCTCTACCGTTTGGCCCGCCAGGCCAAAGATCAGGTCGCCACTGTAGCGCTCAAACCCGGCGTCCCGCGCCGCATGCAAGGCCGCCAGTGCGCCCGCTCCGTCGTGCAAACGCCCCAAGAACTTGAGCTCCGCCGCATCGGTGGATTGTACACCTATGGACAAACGGTTGACGCCGGCCGCTTTGAGGGCCGAGGCGCGCGCGACGTCCAAGCTCGAGGGGTTGCACTCGGCCGTGATCTCAATGCCAGGCTCAAAGCCAAAGGTGGTGCGCAGCCCCTCGATGACGCGCCCAAGCTCTGCGGCCTCCCACAAGCTGGGGGTACCTCCGCCAAAGAACACCGTGCGGAGCGGCCGCTCGCGGCTGGAGTAGGCCTCTGCGCGGGTCGCTAGCTCCCGGAGCACCGCGTCCGCGTAGCCCTGGTGATCGATGTCTTCCCGCGGCTTGGCGTAGCTGACGAAGTCACAGTAGGGGCACTTCTGAAGGCACCAGGGAAAGTGGATGTAAACGGAAGTGGGCTGCACCGCAGTTGCGCCTTGTAGTCCCGTAGAGGTGGGCTGCACAGCCCATCACGGCACTTCAGCGTACGAATATCGTGCACCAACAACTTGCGCGTGCGTTGCGCAGTGCGCAACGATAGAGAAGGCACATGATGGTCCGCGTCGATGACCTGGTCTCGCGGGTGAAGTCCTATCACCCGGGCGCCGACGAAGAGTTGGTGCGGAAGGCCTATGCCTACGCGGAGAAGGCGCACGAGGGGCAAAAGCGCAAATCGGGCGATCCGTACTTTGTGCATCCTACACGGGTCGCGGGCGTGCTTGCCGATCTCAAGCTCGATGTCGCCAGTGTGTGTGCGGGGCTCTTGCACGACGTGATCGAGGACACGCTGGCCACCAAAGAGGACATGGCGCGCGAGTTCGGCACCGAGATAGCGGAGCTGGTCGATGGCGTGACCAAGCTGTCGCAGATCAACTTTGTGTCCAAAGAGGATCGCCAGGCCGAGAACTTTCGCAAGATGGTCGTGGCGATGTCCAAAGACATCCGCGTGCTGCTCGTGAAGCTCTCCGACCGGCTCGACAACATGCGCACGCTGGAGCACATGAAGCCGGAATCGCAGGAGCGTATCGCCCGCGAGACCATGGAAATATACGCTCCATTGGCCAATCGCTTGGGCATGCAGTCCTTTAAGATTGAGCTCGAGGACGCCTCGTTTAAGTTCTTGGAGCCCGAGGCCTACCAAACGGTGGCGGCCGCCATCGCCAAGAAGCGTAGCGAGCGGGAAGCCTATGTCGAAGACGTGGTGCGGCAGCTCAGCGCGCGCTTGGCCGAGGACGGCTTCCGCGTGGACATCTCAGGCCGCGCAAAACACCTCTACTCGGTGTGGCGCAAAATGAAGGACAAGGGCCTGAGCGTAGACGAGATCTACGACATCATCGCCTTTCGCGTGCTGGTTCCAAGTGTGGGCGATTGCTATGCGGCCTTGGGGATTGTGCACTCCAAATGGACGCCCATTCCCGGACGCTTCAAAGACTACATCGCGCTGCCCAAGCCCAACGGCTACCGCTCGTTGCACACCACCATCATCGGGCCGCGTCGCGACCGCATAGAGATTCAGATTCGCACCGAAGAGATGCACAGCGTGGCCGAGAAGGGCATTGCGGCCCATTGGCGCTACAAGGAGCGCAACGCGCCGGGCGGCGTGAGCCAAGACACCGTCAACTCGTTTGGATGGTTGCGTCAGCTCATGCAGTGGCAGACGGATCTCAAGGACCCGGCTGAGTTTTTGGAGAGCGTGAAGGTCGACCTCTTTCAAGAAGAGGTCTACGTATTCACACCCAAGGGCGATGTGCGCGTGTTCCCCAAAGGCGCCACGCCTTTGGATTTTGCCTATCAAATCCACACAGAGCTGGGCCACAAGACCACGGGCGCGCGAATCGGCGGCAAGTTCGAATCTCTGCGCTACAAGTTGCGCAGCGGCGACGTGGTGGAGATCGTTACGCAGTCCACCCAGAAGCCCGGCAAGGACTGGCTGGACTTTGTGGTTACCTCCAGCGCGCGCTCCAAGATTCGCGTCTACTTGCGCCAAGAGCAGCGCGACAAGTCGCTGCGCATCGGCCGTGAGCTGCTCGAACGCGACTTGGTCAAAGCCGGTCTCTCCATGGCCAAATGGCAAAAGAGCGACCATGACGTGAGGCGCGTGGTCGAGGCCCTCAAGGTGCACAACCTCGAGGAACTCTTTGTGAGCATCGGTTACGGCCGGGTGGATGCCCACGATGTGGTGGAGCTGCTTGCGCCAAAGAAGGACGGCGTAGACATGGCGCCTCCCTCGGCGCTGCGTGAGGGCACGCTGCGTGGCTTGGTGCGCAAAGCCATGAAGCAGGTCGACGACGGAGGCATTCGCCTCGGCGGCATCGACGACCTGCTCGTGCGCCACCCCAAGTGCTGCAACCCGCTCCCTGGCGACGACATCGTGGGCTTTGTGTCCCGTGGGCGCGGCCTCACCATTCACCGCAAAGGCTGTAAAAAAGCGCTTGATACCGACCCCGAGCGCCGCGTGGAGATCTCTTGGGACTCCAACGCGCGCATCGATCGCGCCGTGAATTTGCGCGTGGTCACAGCAAACAAGCCCGGCATTTTGGCGACCATCAGCCAGACGTTTAGCAAGGAGGGAATCAACATCTCCGAGGCCAATTGTCGCGTGCTCGAGGAGGGCAAGGCGGTGAATAACTTCAAGTTCACCTGCTCCGACTTGAACCAGCTCAAGTCGGTGACGCGCGCGCTCCAGAAGCTCACCGGTGTGGTGAGCGTCGACCGTGCCTAGAGCGCTCCGAGATTTGGTGGTGCCGACACACGCGTGTGCGCCGATGGCGCGTGACGCAGCTAGCGTATTGTGAGACATCCCGGCGCATGAGCGAGAGCACTGCGGAGCGTACGGTCACGGTGGTAGGGGGCGGACTCGCGGGCGCCGAGGTGGCGTACCAATTGGCCAGTCGTGGCGTGCAGGTGCGGCTTGTGGAGCAGAAGCCGTTGCGCCGCACGCCGGCGCAACACAGCGACAACTTGTGCGAGCTGGTGTGCTCCAACTCGTTTCGCGGCGCCGCACTGTCGAACGCCATCGGCTTACTGAAGGAAGAAATGCGCCGTGCGGGCTCGCTTGTGATGCGCGCCGCAGATGCCACGCGTGTACCCGCGGGTGGCGCGCTGGCGGTCGATCGCGACTTGTTCTCTGCCTACGTGACGCGCGCACTGGACGAGCTACCCACACTTACGCGCGTGTCCGAGATCGTCCTGGCGTTGCCGGCTCAGCGGAGAGGCCACATCACCGTGCTCGCTACAGGGCCACTCACGGGCGATGAGCTGGCCGCCGACTTGGAGACGGCCATTGGAGGCAAACACCTCGCGTATTACGACGCTATTGCCCCGGTGGTACTGGCCGAGAGCATCGACATGAGCCGCGTGTTTCGCGCCTCGCGATGGGACAAGGGAGAGCCCACCAGCGAAGGCGGGGAGGGAGGCGACGCCGCCTACCTCAATTGCCCCATGGACAAGGAGACCTACCAGGGCTTTGTGCGCGCGCTTTGCGAAGCCGAGAAGGTGGCGCCCAAAGAGTTCGAGAAGATTCGCTACTTCGAGGGCTGTTTGCCCGTGGAGGTGATGGCCGAACGCGGTGAGCAAACTCTGGCGTTTGGGCCGATGAAGCCCGTGGGCCTTACGGACCCAAAAACCGGGCGCTGGCCACACGCCGTCGTGCAATTGCGCCAAGAGGATGCGGCATGCAGCGCCTACAACTTGGTCGGATTTCAGACCAAAATGACCTACGGCGAGCAGGCCCGCGTGCTCCGTATGATCCCTGGGCTGGAGTCCGCCGAGTTCGTGCGTTTTGGCAGTGTGCACCGCAACACCTTTGTGAATGCCCCCCGCGTGCTCGAGCCCAACATGGCGCTCAAAGCGCGCCCCGATGTGCGTTTGGCGGGGCAAATCACAGGGGTGGAGGGCTATGTGGAGAGCGCAGCATGTGGGCTGTTGTGCGGCTTGATGATCGCCGCCGAGCTTGAGGGGCAGGCTTGGGTCGCTCCGGCCCCGAACACGGCGCTGGGCGGCTTGCTGGGGCACTTGGCGCGCGAACGTGACGACTACCAGCCCTCCAACCTCAACTGGGCCTGCCTGCCTGCGCACCCCGACCGCAAGCTGGGCAAGAAGGAGCGCTACGACATCCTGGCCGACCAAGCGCTCCTCGAGATTCAGCGCTGGCTCCCCACACTTCCGCAGATGTCGGTTGTGGGCTGCACCCGAGCCGGCACCGCGCGACCGGCTATCGCTGCCGTTTAGGTCGCCCTACGCCCGAGATCCGCTAAGCTACGGGCGTGGCGACGCGAGGTAGTCTGAACGATGGTGAGCGGCTGGGCGGCAAATATGTCGTTGAGAGATTGCTTGCGCAAGGGGGCATGGGCGAGGTGTACCTGGCGCAACACGAGGTGCTCGGTGAGCCTGTGGCGATCAAGGTTTTGCTTGCACAGTACCTGCATCACGATGAGGCGTTGGCGCGCTTTTTGAACGAGGCGAAGGCGGCGGCGAAGATCAAGAGCGAGCATGTGGCACGCGTGACAGACGTCGCCGTGAGCGATCGCGGTATGCCCTACATTGTGATGGAGTACTTGGAAGGCGACGACCTGGAGCGCGTAATCCAAAAGGGCGGCGCGATGTCGCCCAGCGAGGCCGTGGACGCCGTCCTGCAATCGCTCGACGCGGTCGCGCAAGCCCACGCACTAGGCATGGTGCACCGCGATCTGAAGCCTTCGAACTTGTTTCAGGCTCG
>JAYWGI010000310.1:0-2040 GCA_043779025.1 Myxococcales bacterium | reverse complement strand
GCAGCTGCTGTTGGGCCGCGTTTGCTGGAGGTGGCTCCGTGGATCTCGGCCTCGACGGCGCGCGTGGTGCTGCGTCTGTCGGAGCCCGTGAACTATCGCTCCGGCGATTTCGAGATGGGCAAGTCGCTGCGCAGCTACATCGACCTCGATGGCATTTCGTTGCCACCTACGGGGGCGGCCCAGCGTGAGACTCAAGGCTTGGTGCGCGGCATACGCGTCGAGGCCACACGCGCCGGCGGCAGAGTCTCGTTTGATGTTCTGCCAGGCACCTACAAACGAGCGTTTCACCTCACAGATCCGTTCCGCGTCGTGATCGATTTCTTGCCTCAGGCGCGCGCGATGCCCAACGCGCGATTGCTTCGGCGTGTGGTGATCGACGCCGGACACGGCGGCGAAGATCCGGGCGCGCTTGGCCCCGGCAGAACGCGAGAAAAAGACGTCGCCTTGGACGTCGCGCTACGTGCAGGCCGCGTGCTCGTGGGCAAGGGCGTGGAGGTAGTATTGACGCGCAGCGACGACACCTTTGTGCCGCTCGAGGAGCGTGCGGCGCGTGCCAACGCAGCCGAGGCCGACTTGTTTTTAAGTGTACACTGCAATGCCGCCGAGAACGACACCGCCAAGGGCTTCGAGGTTTACGTGCTCGATGTGGACTCCGGCCGTGTGGCCGGTCGCATCGCTCGTCGCGAAAATGGATTGGCCGCGGGCGCGGGCAGCGAAGAACTAGGCGGCATGCTCGCACAAATGCGCTTGGCCGACGGGGGCTCCAGAGCGAGACACTTTGCGGATCTCATCGAGCGCGGCGTGCACGCCTCGCTGCGCGCAGAAGGGCTGCAGCGTCACAATGGCGGTGTGCACGGCGCCGCGTTCCATGTGCTCGTGGGCGCGCGTATGCCAGCCGTGCTTGCGGAGCTGGGCTACATCACCACACCTAGCGAAGAGCGGCGCCTCGGCGAGCCTCTGTACCGTCAGAAAATGGCGGAGGGCCTGGCCAACGCGGTGCTTGCCTACAAGGCCGGGAAGTAGCGCGCACTTGTGGTGCGCCGCGTGCCGCACTGGGCTACACGTGCGGGCATGAGCGAAGTCGTCCGTGAGAGGAAACCTGTGCTTGCCCTGGGCGGAGCCACCGGATTTGTTGGGCGCGCGCTGGCTGTCATCTTGGCCCAGCGTTTTCACCTGGTGGGTATTTCGCGCACGATGCAGGCCCCAAACGATGGCCCGATTGCGGAGTGGCGCTGCGCCGATCTGTTCGATCAGTCGGCGACCACGGCCGCTTTGGAGGGGGTGGACTTTGCAGTGTACCTGGTGCACAGCATGATGCCCTCGGCGAGGCTCACGCAGGCGCGCTTCGAGGACCTAGATTTGCTCTGTGCCGACAACTTTGGGCGAGCGGCGGCGGCGTGCGGCGTGAAGCAAATCGTCTACCTCGGCGGTCTTGTGCCTGCATCATCGGCCACGCTGTCCGCGCACCTTGCAAGTCGGGAGGAGGTGGAGCGCGCGCTCAGCCGCTACGGCGTGCCGGTCACGGTGCTGCGCGCGGGGCTGGTCATCGGCGGAGGCGGGTCTTCTTTCGACATGCTGATGCGCTTGGTGCGTCGCTTGCCCGTGCTCGTGTGTCCGGCCTGGACGCAGAACTTGATGCAGCCCATTGCTGCCACCGATGTGGTGCAGCTCCTGGCGTTCACGGTGGGGCGAGAGGTTTGCTTTGGGGAAACTTACGACGTCTCGACCGAAGAGCGTCTGAGCTACCGCGAGTTGCTCGCGCTGGCCGCCAGCGAGCTCGGCCTCCGCCGGCCGATGATTCCGGTGCGGTTCTTTGCGCCGGGCTTGTCGACGCTCTGGGTTTCGCTCGTGACCCAAACGCCGCGTGAGTTGGTTGGCCCGTTGGTGCAGAGCTTGAAACACGAGATGACGGCACGTGACCACCGTCTTGCCGCGCTCGCGGGGGTGAAGCTGATGTCTGTTCGCGAGGCCTTTCGCGCCGCGTTGGCCGAACGACCCGCGCCTAGCCAGTCCATCGTCCCACCTGCCGTCGTTCCGAAA
>JAYWGI010000309.1:0-5518 GCA_043779025.1 Myxococcales bacterium | reverse complement strand
ACAAGGATGAGGTCCGCATGGTCCTCGCCAAAGCGCTCCGCACAGCGAGCCTCGAGGCAAGCCATGCAACCTCCGGAACCACGCGCGGCAAGTTCGGCATTGTGGGGGACTCCAAGGAACTGCATGAGGTCTACACGCTTATCGAGAAGGTCGCCGACACCCCCACCACGGTGTTGATTCGCGGCGAGAGTGGGACCGGCAAAGAGCTTGCGGCGCGCGCGTTGCACGAGCAATCACGCCGCGCAGACAAGGCTTTTATCAAGGTAAATTGCGCTGCGATCCCCACGGAGCTTATTGAGAGCGAACTGTTCGGCTACGAGCGCGGGGCATTCACGGGAGCCGTAGCGAGCAAGCCAGGTCGCTTCGAGTTGGCGCACGGAGGCACCTTGTTTTTGGACGAGATCGGTGAAGTGTCGGCCGAGATGCAAGTGAAGCTGCTTCGCGCATTACAAGAAGGCGAGTTTGAGCGCGTAGGCGGCGTGCGAACCACGCGCGTCGACGTACGAGTGATCGCAGCAACCAATCGCGACCTGGCCAAAGATATGGCAGCCGGCACCTTTAGACGCGACCTCTATTACCGGCTCAACGTGGTCTCGTTGCGCATGCCCGCACTTGCCGAACGCACGGCCGACATCCCACTTTTGGTGGAGCACTTCTTGGCCAAGTTCAACACACGGCTCGGGAAGAAAGTAGAAAGTTGCGGCCCAGAAGCCACGGCAGCGCTCATGGTGCACCCTTGGCCCGGCAACGTACGCGAGCTCGAGAATGTGATGGAACGCGCCGTGCTATTTTGCGACGGCACGGAGTTGCTTGTGCAGGACTTGCCTGAGGAGCTTACGGGGGTTCCGTCGACTGTCGGCAACGACGCTGGAGCCGACTCGGGCGGGGCGATCGAGGCCTCCGCGGAGGGCGGTCTGAAAGAGCATGTGCGCGTGGCTATGGCCAAGCTGGAACGTGAACTCGTGCGGCGCGCGCTGCATCAATCGGGCGGCAACGTAACGCACACCGCACGGCTGCTCAAGATTTCGCGCAAAGGGTTGCAGCTCAAAATGAAGGAGCTAGGCCTGCGCGAGTCCGACGGCGAAACGTGAGCGCGCACCCGGAAACGTATGCAGTACGCACGCGTTTCGCTCCGTCCCCCAGTGGAGACTTGCACTTGGGCTCCGTGGCTGCTGCGCTCGTGTCGTGGTGCCGCGGAGGGACGCGCGTGCTTCGCATCGAAGACTTGGATACGCCGCGCGTGCTGGCGAGAGCGACGCAGCGCCAGATGGATGACTTGCAATGGCTCGGCCTGCGTTGGGACGAGGGCCCCGAGCAGGACGAGCTCCTACCGAATGACGAGACGGCGGGCATTGGTGCTCCCTACACACAATCTTTGGCGCGTACCGTCTATGCAAAGGCTCTTGCGACGCTGCACGAACGCGGCCTGCTGTACCCATGCGATTGCTCGCGCAAGGAGATCGCATCGCTGACCTCGGCGCCACATGATGGCGAAGAAATTCGCTATGCAGGAACATGCGTTGGCCAAAGTCCGCATCGGGCGATGCGTCGCCCAGCGGCATGGCGATTGCGCGTGGACCAGGGCGCTGTGGAATCCTTTACGGACCTACGCTTGGGGCCGCAACGTGCACCGGTTTCTGATGCGGCAGGCGACTTTGTTCTGCAGCGAGGCGATGGCACGTACACCTACCAGTTCGCGTGCGCCGTGGACGACGGGCGCGCCCAGATTACCGATGTGGTGCGCGGTGAGGACCTGCTCGGGAGTACTGCGCGACAGCGCCGGCTGCAACGGCTGCTCGGGCTTTCGCTTCCGCGGAATTACTTGCATATACCACTCATTGTAGGGACCGATGGCGCGCGCTTGGCCAAGCGTCACCGAGCGCCGACGGTGCAGGAGATGCGGCTCGCTGGCCGCAGCCCGGAAAGCATCATCGGCGAGACTGCCTATTTGTTGGGCTTGCAGGAGCGCCCTGCCGAAGCTCCGCCTTCAGCATTTATGGGCATGATTCCTGTTGAAAAAGTGATGCGCGACGCACGGCGCAGCTCATAAGAACTTCTTCGCCATCAGACGACGGCAGCCCCCCTGCGTGTATCCTTAAGGGGTTCCTATTGCGCCATGTCTGTGCACAGCGCACGCAAACCGGGGGACCACCATGTCTCATTGAGATCGACCTGGACATTCTGCTTGAGGCCGGTGCAGGCAGCGCGCGCACGTTTGGCCTCGCCTGTTGCGGCATAGGCCTCGAGCAAAACGCGATACCCCAGCGCCCGCGCGCGCTGCCCTCGCGGACCCACCACGCGCGTAAAGCGCGCGCCCAGTTCCACGGCTCCGGCCCACTCGCCCATGCGGAGACGGCGAAGGAGCTCCATGGACTCCGCAACTGTAGGGCGCCCTGCGGATTCTACCCCCGCGGCGCGTAGGCCAGCCTCGCTTGCTTCGGCGAGCATCGCGCGGCCCGCGGCTGTGAGCGACACGTGTGCAAGCGGTACCGTGATGCGCTCTCCAGGCTCCAGCTCGTCGCCATCGTGCTTGTTGTAGAGCGCAAGCTTCCAGGAGGTCTTCGGATCCATACCGTAGTGCTTTGCGACACCGGACACGAACTCGCGCGGCCCCGCCACATGCGTGAGCACTGCAAATACTCTCACATTCTGCCCCGCCTCGGGAGGGATCCACGGTACGCCTTGATTGGCTGCCGCAAGCTCATTGGCGTGAGACTCTTGACCCAGCCAGCGCGCCGCAAGCGCCGCCCATGTGTCGCCTTTTTCTGCGCGCACGTTCAGATCGGCTGGCACCTCGATGCGCATGCCGGGCGACAGCGCGATACCGCCGCTTCGATCGAGCACGTTGGCCCCGGCGATCACAGACTCCATGTGCGTGTCGCCGTAGACGCGATCGGCGATGCGCGCGAGCGTGTCCCCCTGCTGCACGATGTAAGGGAACGCACGGGCCGGCGCGGAGAGCGAGAGAGCGACGAGGACGACGCTGGCGCAGCCGGGAAGCATAGCGCCGCTCATGGTGTCTCCTTCGAAAACTGCTCTGCAAGTGCCTCCGGCGAGAGCGGATCCGCACCAGGAACATTAAGTGCGATATGCACATGTGCGCGTTCGCCTGGGCCTACCGAAACGCGCTGCTCCACTGCCCGCGACGACGGATGTACACATCGCAGCGCGTGCTCACCTGGCTCCACGCGCCACGGCGCCCCCACCGGCGTTGGGCTTGCCCCGCGACCGTCTACGCTACAGGTACCCCAGGGCGATGCCGAGACGTCGATCCATGCACTCTGCACAATTGCGACGGACTCTGCGGGGCGTGCGCGCCACAGCGCCATGCAAACCCAAGCCGCGGCGATTGCGCCCAGCGCGGATGCCACCAGCAGCCCTTTTGGTCGGGATGCGCGCGTCCACGACTCCACGCTGAAACCGCTGTGCACCGACGCGGGCGCGCCCTGCGCGCACACTTGTGCAGTGTGCAGCAAATCGTCGGGGCGCATGTTCTCCGCCCGCGCTAAACATGCGCGAAGCACAGAGCGCGCACGCACGGCGCCGGCGAACAGCATCGCGCGCGACATGCGCTGCGACAGGTCGCTCTCCGCAAGCGAGGCGTACGGCGCGCGTCCGGTCTCGCCGGTCACCAACCATTGTACCAGCCGCGCCGCCGCGTAGACGTCGCTGGCGGGCGTAAGGGGCAATCCACCCGCTTGCTCAGGCGACGCGAATCCCGGGGACACCGGATCCAATTCGTCCTGCGATTTCGCTGGCGCCGAGCCCTTGCGGCGCGCTGACCCAAAATCCAGAATCACAAGCTCTCCACCGGGCGTGATCATCACGTTGGAGGGTGAGATGTCGACCACCAGCCAGCCAGACTTGTGCGCTCGCGCGAGGAGCAGCATGAGCCTTCCGCACACAGCGAGAGCAAAGCTCAGCGACGCGGCGCCCAAGCGCTCACGGGCCTCTGCCAGCGTCGTCCCGGGCACCCATGCGCGCCGAAGTTCGCCCGACTCGGCATCCCACCCCAGCACGAACGGCGCGCCCACCCCGCCCATCGCCGAGGCGGCCTCGACCTCGCGCTCGAGCAGCGCGCGCACGCGTTTGGAGCTTTGATGCGCAGGTACCGGACGCTTGACCACGATGTCGCCCCCCGTGGCCAAGCGCGCGCGCAGGACCTCAAACAGCAGGCCGGTAGAAATGGACTCACGGGACTCACGCTCGGGCTGCGCATTCATCGACGCGTCGACAAGCTCGCGCTCCGCGAGAGCCTGCTTGGGGCGAACGCTCTTCTTCATGCCCCTGCCACAGCGGGGTGAGCCAAGTCCATGCCCGTCATTGCGGAGGGCTTCACCAGCCCCAAGCGCGCAAGCACGGTGGGCGCAACATCGGCCAAGCAGCCGCCACCCTGCAGCGTGGTCCCCGCGGGGAGCGCGTTGGAGATCAGTGTACAGTCCACCGAGTTGAGCGTGTGCGCTGTGAAGGGCGCCCCTGTTTGCGGGTCCACCATTTGCTCGCAGTTGCCATGGTCTGCCGTGAGCAGCATCTCGCCTCCACGCGCGAGCAACGCGGTCGCGATACGGCCCACGGCACTGTCCACCGCAGCCACCGCAAGCTTGGCGGCATTTAAATTCCCTGTGTGCCCGACCATATCGGGGTTCGCGTAGTTGACCACGATAAGGTCTGTCTCGCCGGCTTCAATGGCTGCGAGTACCGCAAGCGTGACGCCCTCTGCCGACATCTCCGGCATTTCGTCGTAGGTCTTTACATCTTTGGGCGAGGGCACAAGCACCCGGGACTCGCCTGGGAACAGAGCCTCAGCGCCGCCACTAAAAAAATACGTTACGTGGGCGTACTTTTCGGTCTCCGCGCAGCGCAGTTGCGTCATACCCGCGCGCGCGACAACCTCGCCCAGGGTGTCGGTGTACTCCACACGCGAAAACGCGATAGGCGCTGCAAGCGACGCATCGTACTCGGTCATGCAAACGTAGTGAGGAAGCGCCCCACAAGGCCGCACAAAACGGCCAAAGCGTTGCGTGCAGAGTGCATGCGAAAGTTCACGTGCTCGGTCAGGCCGGAAGTTCATGTGCAGCACCACATCGCGGGCAGCGTCGATGCCCGCGTAGTTGCCCACCACAAAGGGCGTCACGAACTCGTCGCTCTCGCCGCGCGTTAGAGCCGCCACGATTCCTGCGGCGGCACTTTCCGCTCGGTGGGCGGCCACGCCATCAACCATCGCGCGGTACGCGAGCTCGACGCGCTCCCACCGGTTGTCGCGATCCATGCCAAAAAACCGGCCCCCAACGCTACCAATGCGGCAACAAGCCGCGAGCGTGCCTTGTAGTTGCTCCACAAACCCCGCTGCAGATCCGGGCGCAACATCGCGGCCGTCCAAGAGCGGATGGGCCACCACCTGCAAGTCACATGCACGTGCGGCGGCGATGGCGGCGAACCAATGCTCGATGCTCGAATGCACGCCGCCGTCGGAAAGCAGGCCCACCAAGTGCACACGTCCACCTTGGGCCTTGGCAGT
>JAYWGI010000308.1:0-5525 GCA_043779025.1 Myxococcales bacterium | reverse complement strand
GTCATGGCTATGCCGATGCGTTTGAGCGGTTAAACGCGGATCTGTGGAAGGGCGATCTCGATCCCCTGTAAGCGCTGCATGGCGCGTCGCGAGGGGTGCGGGCTTTGCTTCTAGCGCCAAATCGGCGCGTGTTTTTTGCCACGCTTACAGCCACGCACACATACTTAAGGTGTGGTTCGATTCCCCACACGAAGCGGATTCAGCGGCGCGCTTATCGCACTGCTAATCGTAGCGTGTAGCGGCATCAACTCTCCCATCACGTACCCGCTCAGCGAGGGCGACAAGGACGGCACCAAGTCGATGCAGTATGCATCGGCTCCGCCCACGGCCGGATGGGGTTTGCCCGAGGTCGCCAGCGGCGCCAAGCCCTCACGCCTGAGTCTCCCTGCGAAGGAGTCGGACCTCGCTCCCAGCACGCGCAGCGGCGCACTGATGAAGAGCCTTTCGCCCGGTGCACGCAGCGCGCTGATGTACCAAGGATTCGTCACTCGCGGCG
Organism: Myxococcales bacterium; assembly: GCA_043779025.1. Taxonomy (GTDB): domain Bacteria; phylum Myxococcota_A; class Polyangia; order Polyangiales; family Polyangiaceae; genus JAAFHJ01. The sequence continues at coordinate 5,029 of JAYWGI010000308.1, read as the reverse complement.
CTAACCACGTGCGTATCAGCGAAGCCTACGCGGCCGCTGCCGCGGCGCATCAGCCCGCACTCATCACGCTTGACACACTGGCGCGAGAAACCGCGCGCACACTTCAAGCGCTGGGCGAGGATCTAGACCGAAGCGTGGCCGTGCCCGCCGTGCACGACTTTCTCGTGGCGAGCACCGACGCGCTCGAGCGCATGGTGCTGCCTGTGGAGCTTGAGGCCTCGAGGCGCGAGCTTTTGGTGGTGCTCTGCACCGCGCGGAAGCTGAGCGACGCGGCGTATCAAATCCCAGGCGTCGTCCTTGCCGGAGCGAACGCCGAGCGACTACGCAGCGGCGCGACGGGCGATGATGACAACGCCGCGCGCGCCTACTTGACGGCCTACCGCTTCCGCCTGGATGGCGATGTAGGTGCACAGCGCATGCATTTAAGAACCGCATGGCTACTTGGCAATTTGCTGCGCGATGCACACCAAGAGATTCTAAGCCGCACCTGGCGTACGAACCTCGATCGCGGCACCTATTGGTTCGGGCGCCCGCGGGGCCTTACGCCCCTGCAGCTCGCCGATATGGCGAATAGCGCCGGGCTGCCGCCTGGCGATGTAGCCCACGCCAGCGATGTCACGCGCGTGGATGCGTGGCGCGAAACCATGCAAGCGGCGCCGGGAAGCCCGAAAGAGTACAGCTTGTTCGGGCGCTACTTGGCCCCTGACGATGAGGTGCTGGCACGTGCGTTGGCCCCGCGCGTCCCCTCGCGCAAGCGCGCCTCATCGCTTGATGTGGCCTACGTGTTCGGCTCACCAGGCGCCCTGCTCGACGTGGAGCTTCTTGGGCGCCACGACACCGCACAGTACACCGCTGCACTCGACCCACTACGCCATCGCATGGCGACCGCAACAAGCGCGCACGAGAGCGTCTACGCCTCCTGGCTCAGCGCCATGCGTGCGATGACACTGCGCTCTCATTCCGCCGTGGCAGAGCCTTATGCGACTTCGCCTACCCACGATGCGCGCCTTACCCAATCCGCGCTGGCCGCGTGGACGGCGGGCCGAGGACAACTCGAATGGGGCGACGCGGGTGGCGGAACGATGCACCGTAGCGCTGCTGCATTTGCCGAGCTTGACGCCATGGTCGAGCTGCATCCTGAGGCAATCGCGAATTTGGCGGCTACGCTTGAACAGGCACGACGAGCGGCAAAGCAGCTCGCGGGTGGGGCGCCCCTGTCGGCGGACGCCATGGTTGAGGCCACCGCCACGTTGCTACGTGCATGCTTGCAAGCCGCCAACGCACGCGCTCAGGGGACAGCGCTCGATGACGGCGTGAGCCACGAGCTGTCCCACGCGGCAGAACGCCTAGACTACATCGACGCGCAAGGCGAAGCCCTGGGGATCTCGGCCAGCCTTCAGGCCCGAAACGAGGTGGATCTTGGACCCCACATTGCAAGCTGGGACCTGGGCACAGGCACTGCGCGGGAAGGTCTATTCCTGATTCCCGACCCAATCACAGGCAAGTGGGTATTGCACTCAGGCGTGGTGATCCCTCACGAAGAGGGCAGCACGAGCATGGCGGAACACCCGATGGTCGCCACCTATTTCGTCGGTGAGAAGTAGACGCTATCGGCGGACGATTGCACATGACACGAAGCGCATGTGGATAGGGCACGCAGCGATGCAGGCTCGCCGTTATCGAGTGCATCATACACCCATGAGTCTTGCACCTTGCGCATGCGTAGCCACGCCGTCCCCGCGGTGTTGCTCACAATCTTGGCCACGAACTCCGCCCCGCTTGGTGCACGCCGAACGGCTCCTTCGAGCAGGCTGCGGGCGCCTGCGTTGGCGTAGGTTGTCCACGTGGCGCTGGGCTCGCCATAGAGATGCGTGTGGCCAGAGCTCCCCGACCAAGGCTGCAAATCCTTCGACCAATCGGCCGCAGCGGGCGCTGGGGATACGGCGGCCGAGCGCGCGCGTGCATCGTTCGGCGCAAAGGCCACGGGGGCGCTTGTGGACACCCCAATGGGCGCAGCCGGATTTTGAGCCGCACCACCGCAGCCGGTGAGCGCTGCGAGCGCTAACGGCGCCACGCCCGACCACGGTTTCCTGATTGCGTATTGCACAACTCAACACCTAGAACACAGGCCGTGCCAAGGACAACCAACGAGACATTGCGCCTGCGCGCGCCAAAGCTAAGCGAACCGTTCCACATTGTTCTGGTGGAGCCCGAGATCCCTCCAAACACCGGCAACATCGCGCGCCTAGCCGCCGCCACGGCGTGCCCTCTGCACTTGGTAGGCGCCCTGGGATTCAAAATCGACGAGCAGTCCGTGCGCCGCGCGGGCGTGGACTACTGGCACTTGGTAGACATCCGGCAGCACGAGAGCCTGGAGCAATTTTGCTCATGGTTCTCATCGAGCCGCCCGCAGAACAAGATTCACTTGTTCACCGGGGTCGCCACGCGCGCCTACACAAGCGTGCAGTTTACACCGGGTGACGCCTTGGTGTTTGGCAAGGAGAGCACGGGCCTCTCGCAGGAGCACATGAACCTCTTCCCTGACGCATGGGTAGGCATCCCCACTCTTGGCGCAGTGCGTAGCTTGAATCTGGCGAATGCGGTGTCTATTGGACTATTCGAGGCACTTCGGCAAAGTGGCACCTTCGAACAAGCGACCACGGCCTAAGCCCGCTCCCTCCCTTTGCGCCCTGAAGCGCGACTCCCTTCCGAAAGATTGCATCTCCCTATGATCATTGGCGTTCCAAAAGAGATTAAGACACGCGAATACCGCGTAGGCATGACCCCCGCAGGCGCACGTGCGCTCACCAGCCGCGGCCACACGGTACGTGTGCAAGCAGGTGCCGGCGAAGGCGCAGGCATCAAAGATGAGGACTACACGCGGGTGGGCGCCACCATCGTGGGCACGGCCGTCGAAGCTTGGGCCTCCGACATGGTTGTGAAGGTCAAGGAGCCTTTGCCTGCGGAGTACACTTTTTTTCGCGAGGGGTTGATCCTCTACACCTATCTACACTTGGCCCCCGAGCCTGAGCTCACGCGCGAGCTGGCCATGCGCAAGGTCACAGGCGTCGCCTACGAGACCATCGCCAACGCCGACGGCACGTTGCCGCTGCTTCGCCCGATGAGTGAAGTTGCAGGCCGCATGGCCGTGCAGGTTGGCGCTACTTGCCTGGAGAAGGAGCACGGTGGGAAAGGTGTTTTGCTGGGCGGCGTGCCCGGAACACGCCGTGGCCGAGTCGTCATTTTGGGCGGCGGCGTGGTGGGCCGCAACGCAGCGACCATCGCCATCGGCATGGGCGCTCAAGTCACCGTGCTTGACGTGCGCGCGGAGACCATGGCCTACCTCGAAGACATCTTCGGCGGCGCCGTGGAGACCCTGTACTCCAATCCACTCAACATCGAGCAAGCCGTGCGGCGCGCCGACTTGGTCGTCGGCGGCGTGCTCGTCACCGGGGCCCGTGCGCCCAAGTTGGTCACGCGCGAGATCATCGGCCAGATGGAGCCGGGCAGCGTGGTCGTCGACGTGGCCGTGGACCAAGGCGGCTGCATCGAGACCTGCCGCCCCACAACCCACGACAACCCCACCTACGTCGTCGACGGCGTGGTGCACTACTGCGTCGCGAACATGCCGGGCGCCGTGCCGCAGACAAGCACGTGGGCACTTACAAACACCACGCTGGCCTATGCGGTCAAAATGGCCGACATGGGCCTCGAAGCCGCCGCAACCAGCGACCTGGCCTTGCGCTTGGGCATCAACACTTACCAGGGGCACGTGACGTGCAAGCCCGTCGCTGAGGCCCACGGTATGGGCCACACGCCCGTCGAGACGCTGCTACGATAGCTCGCAGCATGAGCGATCTCTACGCCGAACTCGGCCTACAAAAAGGCGTCGAAGCTGGCGACATCAAGAAGGCCTTCAAAAAATTGGCCGTAGAGCTACACCCTGACAAAAACCAGGGCAACAAGGTAGCCGAGGCCCGCTTTAAGAGGGTTAATCACGCACACGAAGTGCTGGGCGACCCCACCAAGCGCGCACTCTACGACGAGTTCGGCGAAGAGGCCCTGCGCGACGGCTTCAATGCCGCGCAGGCGCGTGCCGGCCGTTCCTTCGGCGGTGGAGGGCGGCGCGGAGGCGGAGGCGCGCAGTTCAGCCAAGAGGATCTGTTCTCGCAGTTCTTTGGTGGAGGCGGCGGCCGAGGCCCACGCATGAACATCCCGGGCGCCGACTTGGAGGCCGAGGTGAGGGTGAGCTTTCTGGACGCGCTTTCCGGCACGGAGCTCGACCTCAACGTGCAGGGTCGCAGCGTACGTGTGCGCATCCCAAAGGGGGCGGCCGATGGCGACAAGCTCAAGATTGCAAACCAAGGCGGCGCCTCTCCCATGGGCGGTCCCAATGGCGACTTGCACTTGCACGTGCACGTCGAGTCCCATGCAGTCTACACACGTGAGGGTGTGGACTTGCGCTTGAGCGTGCCGCTCACGCTTGGCGAAGCCTACTTCGGAACCAAGGTAGACGTACCCACGCCCACAGGCGCGGTGCGGCTCACGGTACCTGCGGGCACCTCGTCGGGCACAACGCTTCGGCTCAAAGGGAAAGGCGTTTTGCGAGGAAAAACACAGGGTGATATGTACGTAAGCTTTGGCATCAAGCTGCCCGTGGCCGCGCCTGAAATTGATGCAGCCCTGGAGGCCATTCGCGACGCGGGGCCCAATGACATTCGTGTAGAGCTCAACAAGATGATCTGATCTCGGGCATCCTGGCGTAGCGTACGCCTCGGATGACGTCTGCCCACTCGCGCCCGCACGCTGAAGCCACCAAGAGCACCCGATGGGTGTTTGTGGCCCTTGTTCTGGGCGTCTTGCTGGGAGGATTCTTGCCCGAGAGCCAGCATCCGCACTTCTTTCACTTGTTTCAGTTCTTCTCCAAAGCCTTCATCGCGCTCATCAAGGGCATCATTGTGCCGCTGCTGATCTCGACCATTGTGGTTGGCATTGCGCAAACGGGGGACATGAAGGCGGTGGGCCGCAT
>JAYWGI010000307.1:0-5563 GCA_043779025.1 Myxococcales bacterium | reverse complement strand
TGGTACACAATGACGCCGTAGGTAGGCGCCAAGAGCTCGTCGATAAGCGCATGCATCTTCTCAATGGGCTTTCGGCGGTGCTTGCAGTCCACAAATGTGTCCACCATGCCCGAAGCCAAAGGGCCTGGGCGATACAGCGCCACCGCCGCAACGATGTCCTCGAAGCTATCCGCGCGTAGCTTTTTGAAAAGCCCCTGCATGCCGGTCGACTCCAACTGAAACACACCTTTGGTCTCGCCCGTGGCCAAGAGTTGATAGGTCTTTGCGTCGTTCAGCGGCAGGTCGGTGACGCTAAACTTTGGCCTGCCCTCACTCGTGAGTTTGGAGATATCGGGGCGCGCATTCACCAGCCGCTCAGCGATGTCGATCACGGTGAGCGTGGTGAGTCCCAGGAAGTCGAACTTGACCAGGCCCGCCGCCTCTACGTCGTCCTTGTAGTACTGCGTGACGTAGCTACCCTCGCGCTCGTCCTTGAAGATGGGCACGTGATCCCACAGCGGCCCCTCGCTGATCACAATGCCGGCCGCGTGCTTGCCGGCGTGCCGCGTGAGGCCCTCGAGCTTCTGCGCCTTCTCGAGCAGCTCGGCGATGCGAGGCTCGATCTGCGCGCGCGCTTTGAGCTTGGGTTCGATCTCCAAGCTCTCTTTGATGGTGTAGGTTTCAGCAGGCGTTTTACTGGGTATCAGGTTCGCAATGGCTTGCGTATCCATGGGCAAAATGCCCATCACGCGGCCCACGTCTTTGATCACGCTTTTGGCTTTGAGCTCGGCGAACGTGGCGATCTGGCCCACGCTTTCGGCGCCATACTTCTGCTGCACGTAGCGGATGACGCCGTCGCGCTTGTCCATGCAAAAATCGATGTCGAAGTCCGGCATGCTCACGCGCTCGGGGTTAAGAAACCGCTCGAACAGCAAGTTGTAGGGGATGGGATCCAGGTCGGTGATGCGCATCGAATACGCGACAAGCGAACCCGCGCCAGAGCCACGCCCTGGGCCCACGGGGATTTGGTTGTCTTTGGCGAAACGGATAAAATCCCACACGATGAGGAAGTAGCCGGGGAACTTCATCCCGCAGATCACATCGAGCTCCAGCTCCAATCGCGCTTTGTATTCCCCCTCGTTCACGCTCTTGCCGGCGCGCGAGAAATCCCCAAAGCGCGCGGCCAAACCCTCGCGCGCCACATGACGAAAGTACCCGGGCTCGTCGAAGCCCTCAGGCACCTTGAAGGCCGGCAACATGGGCTCGCCGAGCTTGGGCTTAAACGCAATCCGCTCGGCAATCTCCAGGGTGGACTTGATGGCCTCGGGTTGATGGCGAAACAGCTGGGCCATCATGTCGGGCGATTTGAGAAACATTTCCCGCGAGCCGTGATGGCGCTCTTTACCCTCCGTGTGCGAGAGCCCGCGTTTGATACACGACAGCACCAAGTGTGCATCGGCATCCGAACTCTCTGCATAGTGCACGTCATTGGTAGCGACGGTCTTGAGCCCCAACTTGCGGGCCAAATCGCTCGCGATGCCGTTGAGCACGGGCTGCTCCGGCAAGCCGTGGTCTTGCAGCTCTACATAGAGGTTCTCCGCGCCGAAGGTCTCCCGCAGCATCGCGAGCGTGTTCTGGCCGGCCTCCACGCCCTCTTCCAAAACGCTCTGCGCATACAGCCCGCCCATGCAGCCCGTCATTGCGATGAGGCCAGGCGCGTGGGTACGTAGGTCATCGAGCGACACCGCCACGCGGCCCTCTGCGCGCGGCGTTACGTGGCCCACCGAGATAAGCTTGACCAGGTTCTTGTACCCCTCCGTGCTGCTTGCGAGCACCGGCATATGGCAGATGTTTCCACGTGCATTTACCACGTCAAGCTCGGCGCCAAAGATCGCTTTAAGTCCCGCGTCTTTGGCCATCTTGTAGAACGAGATGGCTCCAAACATGTTGTGGTGATCCGTGAGCGCGACCGAGCTCATGCCCATGCCGGCGGTGCGCTTCACCAAGTCCTTGAGCTTGATGGCGCCATCAAGCATGGAGTACTGGGAATGAACGTGGAGATGAACGAACTCGGCACTCATGCCGCGCTAGAACTACCACCCGTGCTAACGCTGCGCGTCGTCAAATCGGCCTACTGCGCGCTTGTTCATTGAAGCAACGTTCGGGCCACACTAAGTGCGTCCTCTGGAGGTTTTTTGCCCATGAAATTCCGTTTTTTCCTCGCAGGCGCATCCGCCGCAACCGTCGCATCCTTTGCCGCCGTCACCGCTTGTAGCGGGACGGATACTCCGGCGCCTGTCACCACTGGCGGGGGTGCCACAGTGCCCACCGCCACGGGCACCGCCACGCAGAGCAAGGCGCGGCAAGTGTTCGCCGCGCGCAAGGTATTTCTGGGCGACACCGATCGCAATGGCACGAGCAGCGACGGGGCGTGGCGCAAGTACGGCTACGACATTGACGACAAGCGCACCACGCAGAGGTCAAAGGATGCATGCTTGCCCGCAGCGGGCGGTCCCCCCGTCGCCGACGGCGACAATGGCATCGACAACTCCTTCGGCGGCAACGTGTTGGGCATTCTCAAGACCGGCCTGCCGACCCCAACGGAGACGACGCAGAAGGCGATCGACGACGGCGACTTCACGTTGCTTATGGATTTCACCGGGCTTACGGACGACGCCAAGCAGACCAACATCGGCCTCAGTGGCCAAGTGCTGGTGCCGGGCCCCTTCGATATGCCAGGCGCAGGACCTGACGCCGGCCGCAAAGCGCCGAACTGGGCTGACCCGATGACGCTCGACATCCCGGTGCGCTCCAACCTCATCGTCGGAAACGACCCAGCGAAATCGTTGATCACATTCACGGAAGTCTATGTCACCGGGGGTCTACTCGTGGGCAAAGCCAAGTCCATCGACCTCACACTCGCGGTCGGCGGAATCAACGCCACGTTCTCGATCAAGAATGCCGTCGTGACCGCGAACCATGCGACGCCCAACACGCTGACCAATGGCACGATTGTCGGTGTACTCGAGGTCGATCGCCTCAAGTCCCTTATTGGCGAAATCGGCCCCAAGCTCACGGATCAGCTGTGCCCCGGCAGTGGCACGCTTAAGACGGCAACGGATGCGCTGAACTCGTACGGCGACATCATGGTGAACGCTGCAAATGGCCCAGGTACCTGCGACGGTATCTCCATCGCGCTAGGCTTCGAAGCCGTGCAAGTCATGACTCCAAGCAAAGTCTATGTTCCCGAAGCCAGCACGCCAGGCGAGGACAAGTGCGCAGCACCTGTGGATGCAGGCATGAAGGACGCGGCGATGAGCAGCATGCCGGACGCTGCCAAAGACGCGAAGTAGTCGGCTCTTCTACAAAGCCGTTATGCAACGAAGCCCCTCTCACACAAGTGAGAGGGGCTTCGTTGTTTCAGATCACTCTATGCACTCTGCATGCTTACCAGCCGCACTGCTCGCCCTTGGTCTCCTCGTGCAGGAAGCTTCGGAGCGGCGCGAAGTACTCGAGCATCGGCGCAACATCGGCCTTGTCTTGGCCCGTGATGGCGCGCATGGCCACGGGCCACGGCTGGCTCGCGCCTAGCGCCAGCATGGCCTTGAGCTTGTCGCCCGCGGGCTTGCTTCCGTAGAACGAACAGGTGGCAAGTGGCCCCATGTGGCCTGAAGCATCGCAGAGCGCCTTGTAGAATTGGAACTGGTACACGCGCGCCAAGAAGTAGCGCACGTAGGGCGTGCTGCCCGGGATGTGGTACTTGGCGCCGGGGTCGAAGTCGGCCTCGCTGCGCGCGACGGGGGCCGACACACCTTGATACTGCTCGCGGAGCTTCCACCATGCCGCGTTGTAGTTCGCGGGTGTTGTTTTGCCGCTGAGCACGTCCCAGCGCCACTTGTCGATGAGCAGGCCAAAAGGCAAGAAGGCAACCTTCTCGACGGCTTGCTTCATCTGCACATTAATGGCTGCCTTCTCGTTCTTTGGCGCCGCCGCGAGCAGGCCCAAACGCTGCAAATAATCTGGCGTCACGGCAAGCGCCAAGGTGTCGCCGATGCCCTCGTGGAAGCCGTCATTGGCGCCCGCCTGGAAAAGCATGGGGCGCGTGTAGTAGTTCTGGAAATAATAGTCGTGCCCCAGCTCGTGGTGGATCGTGATGAGATCCTCCTCCGTGGGCTCGATGCACATCTTGATGCGCAAGTCGTTGTTGTACATGGGGTCCCACGCGCTCGCGTGGCACACGACTTCGCGATCCTTGGGCTTGGTGAACAGCGAGCGCTCCCAAAAGGTTTGGGGTAACGGCGCCATGCCCATCGAGGTAAAGAAGGTCTCCCCGAGCTTCACCATCTTGATGGCGTCGTACTTCTTCTCCTGAAGCTTGGAGTCTACATCCAGTGAGCCCTGTCCTGCGTAAGGCTCGAGCAAGTCGTAGATGTTGTTCCATTCCTGCGCCCACATATTGCCCAAGAGATGGGCGGGGATGGGCTTGTGTGCAGGCACAACGCTGGGGCCATACTTGGCGCGCAAGCGCTTGCCGGCGTAACAGTGCAGCTCATCGTAGAGCGGCTTCACGCCCTGCCACAGGCGCTCGATGTCGGCCTCAAAGGCCGCTGGCGTCATGTCGTATCCGCTTTTCCATAGGGCGCCCATGTCGTCGAAGCCAATCTCGCGCGCACCTTTGTTGCCGAGCTCGGCGTAGCGCACGAACTTGTCCTTGTACGCCGGCGACACCGCATGCCAGCCCGTCCACGCCTCGCGCAACTCGGACTCGACCCGGCTCTTCTTGAGCACGCGCGACAAATCGCCCAAACGCAGACACTTGTCGGCGGCATCTTTCTCTAAGTACTTCAATAAGGGAGAGCTCGCTGGAGGACAGTATTTTCCCTTGCCATAGGCCGCGCCCATGGCTGCCTGGGCACGCGCGAGCTCGCTGCGTTCGGCCTCGTTGGAGGGCGCCGGTACGCCTTGGGCCAAGCGCAAGAGATGCATCTGACGCGCCTGCTCGGGCGGCAGGGTAAGGCCATCGAAACGCCGCGACTCGGCGATGGTACGCGTGATGTATTCGGCCGTCGCCTCCTCGCCATTGGCGGCCAACGCTTCGGTGTCGTCGGTAATAAAGTTCGCGCTGACCCAGGATGCGCGATCGCGCGCCGTCCACAAGCGCCGCAGGTCGGCGTCGACGCGCGTGAGAAAGGCTTGGGCCTCGGCCACCGTGCCAGGGCCGGCGGCGTGTGTGCTATTCGCACCTCGACCAGCGCCGCCGCACGCTGCGCCAAACCCACCAACGACCAAAGCCACAAGGCCACCGCGTACCGCCCAATGTTTCGAATGCATCATGCAAACAGGCTCTAAACGAGCGGCGGCGCCCACTGCAAGATCAAGTGTGCAACCCGTGGGTTACGGACGTATCAAGAACACGCTTTTGGTGAGGTCCAACAGCGGAATGTTGGCCACGAGCCCTACGTGTTGCAGCTTCTTGCCGGCGACCGGCGGCACTCTCAGCGTGCTCATTCTCAAGTTTGCGGCCCACTCTTTGGCGCCTAAGGTTATCGGGCCAGAGATGTCAGCCCCAGCCCACTGCGCATTG
>JAYWGI010000306.1:0-2057 GCA_043779025.1 Myxococcales bacterium | reverse complement strand
GCGCAGCTGCGTGCCAAGCGCACGCCGCCGGGTGATCCCAGCATTGTCTACGTACCCAAGGGCAAAGCGCGGGAGGTTGAGCGCGTGGTTGCAACGCTTAAAGGAGCAGACCCGAACGACTTGTTTACCGTGCGTTTTGGCGACACCCTAGCGAGTGTGGCCGAGTCGGTGCATGGTACACCCAAGCAGATCTCGCAGCTGAACGACCTCAAGTCGGACGAGCTGTTGCGCCACGGAACCGTGCTTTTTGTGCCGCGGCGTGCCCCAGCGGTCGCGGGTACGCCGGCGGCAGCAAAAGATAAAATCGCGATGGTGGTTCCTCGCGAGATGCACACGCCCGCGGGCCGGACGCGTGTGTTCTACACCCTTGTGGGCGGCGACATGCTGCCCGACGTTGCCAATGCGTTCGGTGTGACCGTGAGCGACCTAGAGGCGTGGAACGCCATCACGGCCACCGCGCGTTTGCACGAAGGCATGACTTTGCAGGTGTTCCCCGAGATCGCACGCGACCTCAAACAAGTGCGGTACTTGGCCGACGAGGACGCCGTCGTGGTGCGACCGGGCACCGAAGAGTTCTTCGCGCTCTTTGAAACCAAGGGCCGCACCCGCAAGGTTGTGGTCGCCAAAGCGGGCGACACGCTGGCCAAGGTTGCACTGCGCGAGAAGGTGAACGTGGTGCTGCTCGAGCGCATCAACCGCAAGGGCCGCACGGAGGTGCTGGAGACGGGGAAGCCCGTGGTGCTCTACGCGCTGCCCCCGGCGGGGCCCGCGCCCAAAACGCCGGTCAAGCCCAGCGCCAAAACTGAGCCAAAGCCTGATGTGACCTCCACGACGGCAACTCCAAGCCTTGCCGCGCCAAGCGCTGCGCCAACGAGCGCCCACAAGGCTCCGGCAGAGGCCCCTGCGCCGACCAAAGACACGGAGCTGCCGCCGCTGCCATGAAGCGTGCAGAGTGCATGTTTTTGTGTGCGCTCTGCACGTGGCCGTTCGCAGCGCGTGCCGCGGAGGGAGCGCTCGTTGTCGGTGCGCAGAGTGCTGCCTCGGCCCCTTCCGCGCGGAACTGGACAGTACCCATCCTGCACAATGCGGGCCTTATGCTCGTGATGCGCACGGGTGAAGCGTGGCTTTGGCCGATTGAATTTGCTCGTTTTGATACTCCCTATCTAGGTCGCCGCTATGTTGACGCCTACACGCGCCCGCCTCTGTTCGACGCCCGGGCCCCCGTGCTGCGCTGGGACCACGACAGTCTGTTGATCAACGTGGGCGGGCACGCATTGTTCGGAAGCGAGGCCTACCTGAGCGCGCGAAGGTGCGGCTTCTCGTGGCCGGGGGCGCTCGCATTTGGCGCTGTAACTTCGACCGCGTGGGAGTATGCCATTGAGACAAGCGGCGCCCGTCCTTCGGCACAAGACTTGGTCTACACGCCGCTGGCTGGGATGGCGTTGGGGGAGGGGCGATACGCTCTGTGGAAGGCCGCGCGCGGCGCCGGCCCATGGCGCAGCCTCGCGCGCGGCCTGGCCGATCCGTTCGGCGAGCTAGAGCGCGCCGCCGGATCGCCCTGTTAAAGCGGAATCCACTTGGGCTGATCTCCGCACCTCGCCTTCGTTGGCTCCTGCGCTCCGGGCGCACCTAGCAATCTAGGCTTACGTCCGGTGCTCGGAGTCCGCCTAGCCGAAGCAGCGAAGCTCAACCCAAGTGGAAACCGCTTTGGCGTACCTCTAGGACTGCGGAGCCGCGACCGCCGCGAGCTTCGGCAGCTTGGCAAGTTGTGCACGCAGCCCTTTGAGCACGTCCTCACGCTTGGCGCTGGCCTCCTGTTTTTGCGCAAGGGCTTTGGCGCGCTTTGCAAGCAGTGGCGCCACCAGCTTCTCCACAGCGGGCGAGCGCGCATCGCTGTCGTCCTCGTCGGTCTTCTTCCCCGCCTTGCGCGTCTTGGGCGTCTTGGCCGGCTTGCGCGAGAGCGCTTGGATTTGTGCTTCGAGCTGAACGTCTTCGCTCTGCGCGCGCGCCATGTCGGCTTGCAGTTTTGTGCTCTCTCGCAGCAGCGCCAATGCGCC
>JAYWGI010000305.1:0-2058 GCA_043779025.1 Myxococcales bacterium | reverse complement strand
CCGCGCTACCTGATGGGCGTGGGCACGCCCACCGACTTGCTTGTGGGCGTAGAGTCGGGCGTGGACATGTTCGATTGCGTGCTCCCTACACGCAATGCGAGGAACGGCCAGGCCCTCACCCGCTTCGGCCGCGTGGTCATCAAGCAGGCCCGCTACAAGACCGACATGGGCCCATTGGATGCAGAGTGCACATGCCATTGCTGCACCGGTGGCTACACGCGCGCCTACCTGCGGCACCTGTACATCGCGGGCGAAGTGTTGCTCCTGCGGCTCTTTTCGCTACACAATCTGCACTACTACGCCGAGCTCATGGCGGGCGCCCGCGCAGCCATCGCAGCCGGTACGTTTGCAAACTACAAGGCCAGCGCACTCGACCGCATCGCCCGCGGGGAGTAGGCTCGCGCCATGCCCCTGCACGTCCCGCCCAGCAAAGCGCAGCGTATGCGGGACGAGTTCGCACGGGTGTCGGAATGGATGCAAAGCCACGGCGCACACGTGCTGGTGGACAACCTTGCGCCGGGCGCCACGCCCAGAGAGTTCGACAACTTCGAGCAACAATACCACCTCAGCTACCCCGACGCTCTGCGCGCGCTTTGGAGCCTGCACGCGGGCCAGCGCCGCGCCGAGAACGGCTACTTCTCCGAGCGCGACTTCCTGGGGCCTGCCGCATCGCACGCGGCGCAGCAGGTACTCGTGGAGGCGCAGGGCTCGATGCGCCCTCACACGGCGTGGACCGCGGAGTCAGGGCTCACGCTCGAGGACGCACAATCCGACGCATGGTTCGTCGTTGCCGCACGTGGTGACAACAACCTGGTGGTGCTGAGCGGCCTTTCCGGGCGCGTCTACGCGCGGGGCAAAGACCCGAGCACGTTCAGGCTCACTGCCGACTCATTGCTCTCGTGGCTGGAGCACTACGCCTACGGCGTGCAGCGCGGCGAGTACCAAGTGACGGCAGGCCTCGGCGATGCGTACCTGGAATATACATTCAAAGGCGACACGAAGGAGGAACGCTACTTTCTGGAGCAAATCTCCTCGGTGGTGCCCGACCTGAGAGATGTGATCGGAACGGCAAAATTTCCGTTACCCATCGATGGGTTTTACATGAAGACGCCCGACAAGCAGACCTTCTGGCGACATCGCCCATACGCACGCAATTCCGTTTTCTCCCCCTACAATTACTGCTTCTCTGCACTAACAGCCTGTTCGATCATTTTCCTGGCGGAGCGCCGGTATCCGCGTTTGCTGTCGTGGTTAGACCACGCCATGTTCAAGGTGATACCTCTCTCGAGCATCGAAAGCCTAGACATGGTGTCAGGACGGCTCATCATCGAGTGCCGGGAGCAGCGTGCGGTGGTCGTGTTACTTGACCTCGGCTCCCGCGAGTATTCACGACGAGACCGACTCGTCGATGGGCTGTTGCGGCGCTTTAAACCGATCGTGACACTTCCGGCCCTTCGTGCCGAGTTCGAGCGCGAAGGGAAGCGTCTACGCCGAAATAATATTGTACTCTTCGTCGCGGTGGGACTCTACCTCGGCTTTCTAGCCTGTTGCAGGCGCTATTAATTTGCAGTCTATCGGAGCACCGGTGGCCCCCCCTCTCCCTGGTCCGACCCACTTGAGCCACCAGCGAAGCCCCTCTAACGCCCTCCGCACGCACACATCGGCGAAACCCTCGGGGGGTGCTTCGCTCCGTTCAGCATGACCATGCGGGCAACTGTGCACACCACGGTCGCGCTGCACTTACAGCTCCGTTTGCGCCGCGGCGCTCCACTCCTCCTGCAGACCGAGCGACGCAACCCAACCTTCGACGTACGCGCGATCCAAGGCGCTGCCGCTCGTGGTCAAAATGCCTGCGACGTCACGCCGTTGTCGCTCGGAGCCACCCGCCATTTTGGACCACTCCAACTTTGCCCGGATCGTAGCCCCGGAGGGGCAATGACCAAGTCCAGATCTTGGGTCGTGCGCGGCATGCCGTGTGCAGAGCTCGCGAATGATCCGGCCACCATGAACGGTATGCCCGCGGCATCGAGCCGGGCCACGATGTCCCGCAAAAGTTCT
>JAYWGI010000304.1:0-2061 GCA_043779025.1 Myxococcales bacterium | reverse complement strand
TGTGGAAGGGCAAGAAGAGCCTCTACATGAAGGACCAAGCGGCCTTGGATCGTTTCTTCTTGGAGCAAGGCGTGGACGGCTTGGGCATCAAGGGCAGCTTGGGTCACACGGTCTTAGGCGAGCCGCTGCTTCGCCTCGCCGAGCGCATGCGTGCGTTCTACAATGTGCTGGTGCGCGTTGAGCGCCGCGGCGATTCGCGCATTGTGTCGGCGGCACTGCGCCGCGCGCACTTGTCCAAAGAGAGCATCAAGAGCGAAGAAAAAGTACGCTCGGCCATTGAGCCTATTCGCGCGGAGTTGCTCAAGAAGCGCCCCGATATTTTCCCGATTCAGTTCAACGTGAGCCACGACACCGAGCACAGCGTGTGGGTGCTTGAGGTGTTGCCGCGCCCCGGCTCTGCAGGCCGCGACACGCGTCTCGATTGGGCGTTGGTTACAAGCCCGGAATTCGAAGAGCTTCACTCTATCGAGGAGGACCTGCGCTCGTTGGGTGACATGCCGTACTACGCGCGCGCGCTTAAAGACGGCGAGAGCGACACCGATCAGACGGAGCTCGAAGATGCCGACGCGCTTTGGGATCACATCGAGTCCCGAGGTAAAAAAGGCTGGAGCGTGCAGCGCTACAAAGGCTTGGGCGAGATGAACCCCGAGCAGCTTTGGGAGACCACGCTGGACCCGAACGCGCGCGTGATGCTGCAAGTCAAAATGGACGACGCCGTGCAGACGGACCAGATCTTCACCGTGCTGATGGGCGACCAAGTTGAGCCCCGCCGCGAGTTCATCGAGAAGAACGCACTGAACGTACGCAACTTGGATATTTAGCGATGAACAAGCGGCTCCTCACCCTAACGGTCGCTTCTCTGATTTACACGCCGGCCCTCGCGCGCTCGGGGCCTACGAAGCCTACGGCGAAGTGGGTAAACTGTTGGGACGCCCGCGAGGGCCTGGGGCGCCCCATTGATTTCAATGCAGCCTACACGTGTTCGCTTGCGGAGCGCGCTTGGCACGAGGTGGCCGTGATGCGGATGAACGGACAGGGCACCCCAGTTGACCTAAATGGCGCTCGCGAAGCGCTCGCGATGCTGCCAGAGCCAGGGGAGACGGAGCTTCGCGAACGCCAGCAGCTCATGGCCGCCATTGTGGCGCGCGAGACGGCCAAGGCACCGCTTCGGCCGTTGCGGTTCTGCGAGGATATCGACTGGAGCGTCGACTACCACTGGAACCGATGCCAAGACGTGTTGAGGCGAAAGACGAACGAAGCCGAGAAGCGGTTTTTGAGCGACGCCAAAGCCGCGCTTCTCCCGGCAGCCAATGCCGCGTTTAAGAAGGTATGGGCCGTGTACCCCGCGTTTCGTGATGCGGAGGGGGCACGTATTTACCAATCCTGCGATGGAGGCTCCGCCGCGTCGGGCGCCGAGCTCAATCAACAGGAGTTCGTACGAGAGCACTTTCGCGCGCACTACGAGGCGCTCGTGAAGGGCGCGCAGGCGAGTACTATGGCCAAGCGGTCGTTCGCAGAAGCCGACAAGGAACTCAACACGGTATACGTGGCGGACATTCGCGGCCACCTAGGCACGGGGCCAGACTCCCAAAAGGCGTATGCCTCGAAGGCAAAAGCCGCGCAGCGGTTGTGGCTCAAGTATCGGGACGCGTGGGTGGCCATGGTGAGCGCTCAACAAGCCGATCGCGACCAGCGTGTCGCCGCCAAACAATCTGCGATGGCCCTGCTGACGGAGAGCCGCATTTTAGAGCTGAAACACGACCCGCTTCACGACGAGTGACGAATGCTGCAGCCTTCATAGCGGGCTTAGTGCGCTTTGCTCGCACCTGAGGCGACTTGTTTTCGGGATGTCGCGCAAATCCTATCGCGGGAGTTGGCACTTTGCGGCCGGGTCTAGCACGCTTGGGGAATGAGATCCGTGAAGTCACCCCGTCGTGCGGCGCGTATGAATGCGAGAGCAGTGCTTGCGCCGCTGGCTTTGGCGCTCGTGGTCGGTTGTTCGGGCGCCATCGGCGACTTGGGAGGGTCTGACCCCGGCGCGACACCTGGAGGCGCCCCGTC
>JAYWGI010000303.1:0-21830 GCA_043779025.1 Myxococcales bacterium | reverse complement strand
TCGCCAACGCTCGCGCGCTTGCGCGTCGCGGCTGAGGCGCGCGGAGTCAAGTTTGTCAGTTACGCCTCGGTGAGCGATGAACAAACAGCGGTGGCGTCGGAGCTTGCGTTTGGTGGCCCAACGCACGTGAGCCTCTCACTCAGGAAGGCACAAGTCGTGCTCTCCTTGGACTCCGACTTCTTGGGCACCGAGCCCGATACTGTCCGATTGTCGAAGGAATTCGCGGCATCGCGTGACATCCGCAGCGCAAGTAGCAGTATGAGTCGCCTCTACGTTGTGGAGCCTTCTCTCACGAGTACGGGTTCCACAGCAGACCATCGGTTCCGCGTGCCAGCGGCCAAAATCGCGGACGCACTCGCTGCGCTGTGCTCCGAGCTCGCGACAGTCCACGGCATTACCGTCGCGGGCGCACCTGCCTCTAAGGGTGCGGTCGAGGGGCTGGACGCCAAAGCCATCAAAGCCATTGCCAAAGACTTGGCAACCCACAAATCAGGCGCAGCGGTCTTGGTCGGGTCTCGTCAGCCAGCCCATGTCCAGGCCATCGCGATGCTGCTCAACAAAGCGTTGGGGAGTGCCCTGCAGTCCGCGCGCGCCACAAGCGCAACGCGCGTGTCGACCATTGAGCTCAAAGCGTTGGTCGCTGACATGGCATCGGGCAAGGTGGATACCATCGTGTGCTGCGGCGAAGACCCCGTGCGCACGATGCCCGCTGACCTCAAGTTCGCGGAGGCCTTCAAGAAGGTCAAAACACGCATTGTGTTCGCCTCGCACGTCGACGAGACGTCGAAGCTGGGCTCGTGGCATGCACCGCGTGCCCACGAGCTCGAGAGCTGGTGCGACGCGCTCAGCGACGGCAACTACAGCGTGCAACAGCCGCTGATTGCACCGCTGCACGGGGCCATTTCTGACACCATGGTTTACGCAAATCTGGCGGGTGAGATGGCGAAGCCGATGGAGTGTGTTCAAGAATCGTTCAAGAAGCGCTCCGGCGTTCAAGGGACGTTTGAGCAGGCTTGGAATGACACCTTGAAGCGTGGAATCGCGGCTTCAAGCGCAAGCAATCAAGGGGTTCTGTCCTTGATTCGCGAGCCAAAAACGGTAGAGTTCAGCGCAGCGTGGGCAAAGGCATCGCCCGCCCTTGTGAGCAAAGAGGCGCTCGAAGTCACCTTCGCACCCCACCCGCACCTGTTCGACGGTCGCCATGCGAATAACCCATGGTTGCTTGAACTGCCGTGCCCTGTGAGCAAGTTGTCCTGGGACAACGCGGCTTTTGTCTCTGTGAAGACGGCGGCCGAGCTCGGGCTCGAATCGGGAGACATGGTCCGATTGTCAAAAGACGGTGTTCTGCCGCTTGACATCGCAGTCTTCATCCTTCCCGGACAAGGCGATAACACCTTGGCGCTGAGCTTGGGCTGGGGCCAACAGGACGCCGGTCGCTATGGCTCCAAGCATGGCTTTGGCGTAGAGTCGTTCCGCACCACAGAAACCCTGGGCTTTGCCACGGGCGTGCGCCTGCAGAAGCTAAGCTCCACCGAAGCTTCGGCGCTTGCCAGCCACTTCCGTGATTTGGGCAAAGCAGGCGAAGACGGTCCGGCCTTCGGTCATACCGGCCCAACAGGGCCGTTCGACGTGGTGACCGGTCGCTATCGCTTCGTGCAGACTCAAACGCACCACTCGATGGAGGGGCGCCCGATCGCGATCGACGGAACGCTCGAGGAGTTCCGTGCAAACCCAAAGTTTGTGCAGTTCCCTCATGTCGACCCGGCAGACCCAAAGCATTCGCGCCCTGGCGCACCAGACCCAAAGGTACTGCCGTTGTGGAAGCGTGTAGACTACAGCCAAGGCCACAAGTGGGGCATGGCCATCGACATGAACGCGTGCACCGGGTGTTCCGCGTGTGTGGTCGCCTGCCAAGCTGAGAACAGCATTCCCGCGGTAGGCAAGGAACAAGTCATGCGAGGCCGTGAGATGGCTTGGCTCCGCATCGATCGCTACTTCGTCGGGATCGACGAGCACGACCCCAAGGTAGTGTTCCAGCCCATCGCCTGCGTTCAGTGTGAGGATGCCCCCTGCGAGAACGTGTGCCCCGTCAATGCGACGGAACACAGCCCCGAAGGCCTCAACGACATGTCGTACAATCGATGTATCGGCACGCGCTACTGCGCGAACAACTGCCCTTACAAGGTACGTCGTTTCAACTACCTCAATTACAACGGCGAGGACGGTGTCATCCCAGACACCGAACAGATGCAGAAGAATCCGAATGTGACGATTCGCATGCGTGGCATTATGGAAAAATGCAGCTATTGCGTGCAACGCATCCAGGAGGGCAAGATCAAAGCGCGGCGTGAAGGTCGAACTCTGATCGATGGCGACATCCAGTCCGCGTGTCAGGTGGCGTGTCCATCGGACGCCATCGCATTCGGTGATCTCAATGACCCACGTAGCCGCGTGGCTGAACTCACCCGCAACGATCGTGCGTATCGTCTATTGGCTGAAATCGGTACGAAGCCTCGGACCTCGCACCTTGGAAAAATCCGCAACCCGAATCCGGAGCTCGTCTGATGGCTCATCGCAATCTTCCTATCGCGGCGCTTGGAGAAGAGTCTTTGCTGGCGCCTGGCATGGGATTCACAGAGATTACAGATGTCGTATGCGGCGTCACGGAACGACCTGCACCAAAGGCATGGTGGGTAGCCTTCGGGATTGCCATCTCGTTTCTCGGCATCTTCACGCTCGCAGTAGGATACCTGTTGTGGAACGGCGTTGGTGTCTGGGGCAACAATGCGCCGGTCTACTGGGCGTGGGACATTACAAATTTCGTGTGGTGGATCGGTATTGGCCACGCCGGGACCCTTATCAGCGCAGTCTTGTTCTTGTTTCGTCAAAAATGGCGTACCGCGATCAATCGATTCGCCGAAGCAATGACCATCTTTGCGGTCATCTGCGCCCTGGTTTTCCCCGGCATTCACGTAGGCCGTATTTGGTTTGCGTATTATATGTTGCCTCTGCCGAACGAAATGTTGCTGTGGCCTAACTTTAAGAGCCCCCTCATTTGGGACGTTTTTGCTGTCTCCACCTACTTCACCATTTCGCTTCTGTTTTGGTTCGTTGGCCTAATCCCCGACTTTGCGACACTGCGGGATCGCGCAACGACTTCGACTCGTCGCACAGTCTACGGTGCGTTGGCCTTGGGCTGGCGTAGCTCAAATCGCCACTGGCAGAATTATGAGCGCGCTTACTTGTTGCTCGCTGGCTTGTCGACGCCGCTTGTATTGTCTGTTCACTCAGTAGTCAGCTTCGACTTCGCAACATCGGTCGTGCCCGGCTGGCACACCACGATCTTCCCCCCTTACTTTGTCGCAGGCGCCATCTTCTCCGGCTTCGCCATGGTGATGACGCTGATGCTGGTCACCCGCGCCGTTTACGGAATGACGAGCGTGGTGCGCCCAATGCACCTCGAACTGATGAACAAGATCATCCTGCTCACGGGCACCATCGTTGGATATGCGTACGCGATGGAGTTCTTCATCGCGTACTACAGCGGCAACGAATACGAGCGCCATGTGTTCATTCACAACCGTGCGACGGGGCCGATGGCTTGGGCGTACTGGATTATGATCACCTGCAACGTGCTGTCGCCGCAGGTGTATTGGTTTAAGAAACTGCGCCGCAACATTGCAGTGTCTTTCGTGGTGTCAATTCTGGTCAACATCGGGATGTGGTTCGAGCGCTTCGTGATTATCGTTACCTCGCTGTTCCACGACTTTTTGCCATCCGCATGGGGCGACTACAGCCCAACGCTCATCGACATCTCTATCTTTATGGGGACGCTCGGATTGTTCTTCACTGCGTTTTTGCTCTTCATTCGGTGGGTGCCGATGATTGCTATCGCTGAAGTAAAAGGGATTCTTCCCGAGGCCGACCCTCATTACCATCCCGAAGCGACCGAACCAAACGACCATCATGGCGCCATTACCGCCCATGTCGCGGCAGGGGAGTAGGAACCATGTACGCAAAACACGATCTCCTTCTTGCAGAGTACGAAACACCCGCCGCATGCCTACACGCAGCCGAGAAGCTGCGCGACGCTAAGTACAAGAACTTCGACGCGCACACTCCGTTCCCAGTGCACGGTATGGATGCCGCCATGGGTCTCAAAGACAGCAAACTAGGCTGGTTCGTGCTCGTTGCGGGCACGACAGGGATGACCGCTGGTTTCTGCATGATGTACTGGATGAACGCCATCGACTACCCGCTCATCATTGGCGGAAAGCCACCTGGTTCGTTCCCAAGCATGATCCCAATCATGTTCGAGCTTACCATTCTGTTCTCGGGCATCACTGCGGTGTTTGGCATGTTTGGTCTCAACCAACTGCCACGTCACCATCATCCAATTTTCAACTCGGATCGCTTTCGCAGCGCCACAAACCATCGGTTCTTCGTATCCGTTGAGTCTCTAGATCCGAAGTTCGATAGGGAGAAAACGAAGGCGCTGCTTGAGAGCACCCATCCTTCGCATATCGAGTTTGTGGCTGACAACATTGATGAAGGGAGCGCGAAGTGAACGCCCGTCCATTTTCCTCCTTCGTACTTGTTCTTGGCGTCGCTCTCGCCCTGTCGGCCTGCCGCGGCCAAACGTCGCGTGACGCCCCTATCGGTGGCATTCGCAACATGCACAACCAAGAGCGTTACGACATCCAGGCTGCGAGCGACTTCTTCGCCGACAAGCGTACGATGCGCACGCCTCCAGAGGGCGCGGTGAGTCAGCAGCGTGAGGCCGACGTAGAGGTCCTCACTGGGCGGCTTCGAGACAACTCTGGGTACGTCCTTTCTGTGCCACGCGCGGTCGTGACGCGCGCCGGAGGGATGGAGGCGCTTGTCACACGCGGACAGGAGCGCTACGGAATTTATTGCGCGCCGTGCCATAGCAACACGGGCAATGGCAAGGGACCTGTTTGGGCTCGCGCAATCGCCGGCGGCGCCGCGGCCTTCGTCCCCCCAACGTTCCACGACGAGCGTCTACGTCATATCCCGGATGGACAACTCTACGCGACGATCGAGAATGGGAAAGGCAATATGCCGCCCTATGGCCAGAGCATTCAGGTGGACGATCGCTGGGCAGTCGCTCTCTACGTGCGTGCGCTGCAAGTTGCCAACGCACGTGTTGATGGTGAGGTGGTCGATAGCCCTGCAAGCGGCCCAGTTCCGCGTGTTGAGATCACCAAAGATCACCTTCTTATTGGTGACCAGATCAACTTCGAGACCGCCAAGGCAACTGTGGCCCAAGATTCTTCTGCGTTGCTAGACGAGCTCGCTGCAACCATTAAGGGGAATGTCGCCCGCATTCGAAGTATCGAAGTACAAGGGCACACCAGTAGCGACGGCGATACCAAAGTAAACCTCGCTCTGTCGAGCGACCGCGCAGCCTCCGTCGTGACCGAATTGGTCAAGCGAGGCGCCCCGGCGGGCTTGCTCCGAAGCAAGGGATACGGTTCCACCATGCCTGTCGATCTTTCGGGCGGTCAGGTAGCCAATGAACGTAATCGCCGCGTTGAGTTTTTCGTCGTTCAAAACGAGTTGCCCTCTGCCGCGGCGCCCGGTGTGGAGAAGAAGCCATGAGTGCCCAAGTCGAACCGAAGCAAGACTCGAACATTGACCCGCATTTGCCCGCCCACAGCGCATGGGCTAGCGCGTGGAAGAAAGCGGGCATCATTGCGGCGGTTGGCCTCGTGCTGACCGTGCTTGGCAGTATGGGGGCGCACGACGGGGGACGACGTTTTGCCTACGCTTATATTTATGGTTACTTCACCATAGCGACGATCGCTCTGGGGTCGTTGTTCTTTGTCCTGGTGCAGCGGCTTACCAGCGCAAATTGGAGCGTTACTGTCCGCCGAACGTCGGAATTCTTTATGTCTGGCTTGCCAGTGCTCGCGGTTTTGGCACTTCCGATTCTGGCGAATGTAAAACACTACGAGTGGCACGACATTGTGGCTCCGCACTCGTCAGAGCATGGCTCGGAGCATGCAGCGCCCCGCGTAGGCGCGCTGCCCGGTATCTCGGACGCCCTGGCGCACGAGGGGCACCACGATGAAGACGAACACCAAGGTCCAGCCGACAACGTTCCCGGCGCTTTGGGGACGCATGATGGCGCGCCCTCTCACGGGCTGCACCCCAACGCGTTGAGCCACGGAGCCCACGCGCAGGTGGCCGAGCACGAGGCACACGTCGGTCACGACCCGAATCACGTGGCGCACTTGGAGACACTGGCCAAAAAGGCCGGATGGTTCAACCCTACCTTCTTCTTCGTACGCGCTGGATTGTACCTCCTTGCGTGGACTTGGCTTGGGTTGCGCTTTTTTAAGTTCTCTGTTTCCCAGGACAAGGACAAGGATGTTGCCTGGACGCTCCGTGCTCAGGGCGCGGCTCCTACCAGCATGATGTTCTTTGCCCTCAGTGTGACGTTCGCGGCTTTTGATTGGGTTATGGCTCTTGAACCCTCTTGGTTTTCGACCATTTTCGGGATCATCGTGTTTTCTACGGCCGTGGTGTCGAGCCTCGCTGTTCTTATTCTGGTGACGATGTCACTTGTCGACGCCGGTCATCTCAAAGGGCTGGTTAACGTCGAGCACTTCCATGACATGGGCAAGTTGCTGTTCGGATTCATCGTGTTCTGGGCGTACGTTAGTTTCTCCCAGTTTATGCTGATTTGGTACGCGGGGCTCCCCGAAGAGGCGACATATTACCACCTGCGCTGGGACTCCTCGGGCGAGGCGACTGCTGGGGCCGGGCCCTGGTCCGCGGTGAGTATTTTCCTTCTCTTTGGACACTTCGTGATCCCCTTCTTGATGCTCATTTCACGCAACACCAAGCGCGCATTGGGGACGCTCAAAATGGCGGCCGCTTGGGTTCTGCTCATGCACGTGGTTGACTGGTATTGGGTCGTGATGCCCAACTTCAAGCACTATGCGGTGGAGTTGAGTTTGGCTGACATAGGTACCCCCATGCTTATCGGGGGCATCTACTTCGCCTACGTCTTCCGAAAAATGACGCAGCACGCGCTCATCCCAACAGGTGACCCGCGCCTTGCGCGCTCCATTCACTTTCACCAGGTCTGAGGAGTCGCCCCATGGCATTCGACAAATCACCAGTTTACAACGCACTCATCTTCAAGCTTATGGCAGCCGCACTCGTGACGTTGGTGAGCCTCAAGTTTATCTTGGACTCCTACTTTACGTACATCAGCGAAGACGCCAAAGCCAAAGCGGCGGCCTCTCCCGAAGAGCTCATCAAGCTGCGCGCCGCCGAGAAGAAAGCCCTGAGCACGGCGCAGACGCCTCTGACAGAAGCCATGAAGATCGTGGCCAACGCGCCGCGCGAGCGTGCCAGCTTGATCGTTCGCCCTTTGCCTTCGGACGATGTGAACTCGATGAAGGGGTGGAGCAAGCTTCCGAAAGCATTTGACCCTGAGTTGCGTGCCAACATGAGCGCTGTAGCTCCTTCATCTGCGACGGCAACTTCTTCCCACGAAGCGGAAACGCGCGGCGCGAATCACTGAACCCATCCATGCGTTTCTCCCTCCTCGCCACGATCGCTCTTGTGTTGTGCTCGGCTTCGGCCGCGGCACAGTACACTGATCGCACGCGCGACGGAGATGCCCCCTTGCTTGCGCCTAAAATTGAACACGTAGGGGTGAACGAACATCTGGGCGAGCGTGTCCCGGTGGATGTTCCGTTTATCGATGAGCAGGGCCGCCAGGTCACGCTTGGCGAGTACATCAACGCAGGTAAGCCAAGCGTGCTTGTGTTCGCCTACCATTCGTGTCCCAAGCTGTGCAGCATGGTGCTTGATGCCACGGCCAAGGGGCTCGCTGGCGTACCCGCGAGCATGGGCAAGGACTATGGCATGACGGTGCTTAGCATCGATCCGCTGGACACGACCGAGCGGGCCAACCTGAAGCGCAATCAGGTGCTTGCCAAATACGGCCGGGCGGGGGCAGAGCGGGGCTTGCACTTCCTCACGGGCACGAAAGAGAACATCGACCGCGTCGCAAACGCGGTCGGCTTTGAGTACGACTACGACAAAGAGACCAAGCAATATGGCCACGCCGCAGCCATCATGCTCCTGAGCCCCACGGGCAAGCTTGCGCGCTATCTGTACGGGCTCGAGTTCTTTGCAAACGATTTGCGCGTGGGTTTGCTCGAGGCGTCCAAAGGAAATACGATCAGCACACTCGACCAAGTGATTCTGTACTGCTATCAATACAATCACGACCAGTCGAAATACGTGCTTGTGGCACGTAACGTCATGAAGGTCGCCGGCGCGCTCACCATTGTCGCCATGCTCGCTGTTTTTACGCTTCTAAAGTTGCGCGAGCGCATCAAGAACGCATCCGAAACACTCCCGCTCTGAGAGGCGCGCACGGCGCACTCACTGTACCTCCTCAACGACACCTAATCGCGCCGAGACAACCATGCTCCAACCGCTTCCGAACGCGAACGAACCCCCGGCCAGTACTTTTGACTTGCCTGTTTCTATGTCGACGTCAGCGCCGGGTATTGACGCGCTCTACGATTTTATTCTCTGGTTTAGTGTCGCGTTCACCGTGGCCATCACGGGAGCGATGCTTTACTTCGTATGGCGCTACCGTCGCCGCCCCGGGGTGAAAGCCGCCGAGACGAAGGACAACACATTGCTCGAGCTATCGTGGACAGTGCCGCCGCTGTTCCTTTGCGTTGCGCTGTTTCACATGTCTTACGGTGAGTACATTAAGAATGTAACCGCAGCCGAGAATGCGCTCGAGATTCGTGTTCGCGGGCAGCGCTGGCAATGGTCTTATCAGTACCCCGATGGTACGCCGGAGCAGGGTGACACGCTCTATTTGCCGATCAATCGTCCCGTGAAGCTCGTGATGTCTTCGGCCGACGTTATCCATTCCTTCTTCGTACCTGCATTCCGCCTCAAACGCGACACGGTGCCGGGGATGTATTCACAGCTTGCGTTTACGCCAAACAAGCTTGGCGAGGCACAGGTCTTTTGCGCGGAGTATTGTGGTGCTTCCGAGGGAAAGAATGCGCGCGGTCACTTCGCGATGCTGTCTCGAATCAAAGTGGTAAACGACGCGGAGTACGCCGCGCACATCGAAGAGCAAAAGAAACGCCCAGTCACAATGACCTCTGATGCCGAATGGGGCGCATCTATCTACGCGAAAAAGGGGTGTAACTCTTGCCACTCGCTCGATGGAACTGCGGGGACGGGGCCAAGCTTTAAGGGCATCTACGGCCGCGAGGAAGTTCTCACCACAGGTGAGAAGGTGAAGGTGGATTCAAACTACATCGTTGAGTCCATCCGAATGCCTCAAAAGAAAATTGTAAAAGGTTACGAAGGCGGAAACATGCCGGCGTTCCCTGTTGGCGTACTCAACGAAGATCAGTTGAACGCGGTCATTTCCTTTCTGCAAACCGTGAAGTGAGCGGAGCACCTATGAGCACAATTACGGCAAATCCATCGGTCGAAACGGACCCCACACAACAGGTTGTAGCAAGCCACTCCCACCATGAGCACTTCCTTGAGGCCAAAGGATGGAGGTCGTGGACTCATACGCTCGACCATAAGCGTATAGGCGTCATGTACCTGATTGCGGTGTTGGCTTCGTTCTTCTTGGGCGGCATTTTCGCACTTCTTGTCCGGTTGGAGCTGTTCTCAAGCGGCCGCACCATTATGGATGCATCGACCTACAACAAGGTCTTCACCATGCACGGCGTGGTGATGGTGTTCTTGTTCATCATTCCGAGCATCCCTGCGGCGCTGGGCAACATGATTCTGCCGGTGCAACTCGGTGCCAAGGACGTGGCCTTTCCCAGGCTCAATTTGGCTTCGCTTTACATCTATGTGTTTGGCGCCATGTTCGGCGTCTACTCGATGGTGTCGGGCGGCTTAGACACGGGTTGGACTTTTTACACGCCCTATTCGTCCAACTTCTCAAGCACAAGCGTGTTTCCCATGCTCTTAGCTGCGTTCATCATGGGCTTCTCCTCCATCCTCACCGGCGTGAACTTTATCGCCACCGTGCACACCATGCGCGCACCGGGGCAGAACTGGCGGCGCTTGCCACTGTTCGTGTGGGCGCTCTACGCCACCAGCATCATTCAGATCTTGGCTACGCCGGTGCTTGCCGTGACGCTGTTGTTGCTCATGGCGGAGAAACTCTTCCATCTGCCGATTTTTACGCCCCAGTGGGGCGGGGATCCGGTGCTTTTTCAGCACTTCTTCTGGTTCTACTCGCACCCCGCTGTGTACATCATGATCGTACCCGGCATGGGTGTGGTGTCCGAGCTCATTTGCACCTTCTCTCGCCGCGCACCGTTTGGCTACATGTTCATCGCGATGAGCTCCATGGGGCTCGCGCTCCTGGGCTTCCTCGTTTGGGGTCACCACTTGTTCACGGCCGGCATGAGCGAGAAGGCCACGATGGTGTTCTCCGCGCTCACCTTCTTGGTGGGCATCCCATCAGGCGTCAAAGTTTTTAACTGGTTAGCCACGCTCTACAAGGGGTCTATCAGTTTGGCGTCCCCCATGCTGTGGGGCCTTGGCTTCATCTTTCTGTTCACCATCGGCGGCCTCACGGGCTTGTTCTTGGCGATGCTTGCCGTGGACGTGCACCTGCACGACACCTACTTCGTGGTTGCTCACTTTCACTACGTGATGGTGGGCGGGACAACGATCGCCTTCGTCGGCGGCGTTCACTACTGGTGGCCAAAGTTCACGGGCAAGATGTACAACGAGACTTTGGCCCAGATTGGGTTCGCACTGGTTTTCTTGGGATTTAACGTGACTTTCATGTCGCAATTCGTTCTAGGCTCGCGCGGCATGCCGCGCCGCTACTACGACTACTTGCCCGAGTTCCAAACCCTGCATCGCGTTTCGACCGTGGGCTCATGGATGATCGGCGCGGGCTTTTTGGTCCTGCTGTACATGTTTGCCAAGTCGCTCAAGAGTGGTGCCAAGGCCCCACGCAACCCTTGGGGCAGTGCTGCACTTGAATTCCAAACGGGCACGCCGTTTCCTGCCCACAACTTTATCGAGCAGCCCGTGGTCACCCGCGGTCCCTACGATTATCACTTGGCCACCGAGGCCGAGCTTGCCGAGAACTGAGGCCTACGATGAGCACTAACGTCGCTACACTTCCTGACGGTCACAAGCACGCGGGCCACGATGAGCACGCGCATCCCGCGTACCTTGCGCATCACTTCGACACCCCAGCGCAGCAGTTTGAGGCGGCAAAGATTGGCATGTGGGCCTTTTTGGTCCAAGAGCTGTTGTTCTTCGCTGGCATCTTCGTTTGCTACGGCGTGTTTCGCACCTGGTACCCTGAGACTTTTTCCGCGGCGGGCCATCAGCTGAACCGCCAACTCGGGGCGATGAACACAATCGTGCTGTTAGTCTCCAGCCTCACCGCCGCACTCGCTGTGCGCTCGGCCCAGGTGGGCGATCGCAAAGGCACCTCGCGCTACTTGCTCGTGACCATCGCCTGCGCGTTCATCTTCTTGATCGTGAAATACTTCGAGTATGCACACAAGTTCGAAGCGGGCCTTTTGCCCGGCCAGTATTACGCGCCCGTCGCGTCGCACTTGGCTCCAGGGCTCGCATTGCCGGGCAATGGCCATATTTTTTTTAGCATCTATTTCGTCGCGACGGGTATTCACGCCCTGCACATTCTCGTCGGCATTGGCGTCCTGTACTGGACCTACCGCCGCAACGAGCGAGGCGACTTCTCGAAGGAATATTACGCTGGTGTCGACATGGTGGCCCTCTACTGGCACTTGGTCGACTTGGTGTGGATCTACCTCTTCCCGCTGCTCTACTTGATCGACTGAGGACACCAATGAGCCATCCCTCACACGCCGACGGCGCCGTTCATTCCCATATTGCCCCGGTAAAGTTTTATGTAGGCATCTTTGCGGCCTTGGTCGTTCTGACTCTGCTCACCGTAGGCCTGTCCTACATTCATTTGGGCGCCGCCAACCTTGCTATTGCCATTATCGTGGCGAGCATGAAGGCTGCGCTGGTGGTTGTATTCTTCATGCACCTCAATCACGACAACCGTTTCAACTCGGTGCTCATGGTCGGTAGCCTCATGTTTATCGGTATTTTTTTTGCCTACACGATGAACGATACATCCCATCGGCAGAACGAGCTCAATGACGTCCAGGGCAACTACGTATACCTGGGAGAGAGCGAAGTCGTCGCGCCTGGCCGTATGGAGCCGCGCGCTGCTGTAGTCCCCACCGCCCATGGCGCAAGCGGTGGCGCGCACCAAGCTCCCCACGGTGCGGCCGCTTCCACAGAGCGTGGCGCCACCAAGGCGGCCGAGCCGGCGCATAGCTCACACTGAGCGTGAGAGCGCGCTAGCGACTCTGACGGTCGACCAAAGCCCCTCGCTTGCGCGGTGGGGCTTTGGTGTTTGTAGCCACAAGGTAAGATGTTTCCCTTCCCATTTTCCCAACGCTTTCGGATGAACTTGCGTCCCATGCAGCAAAATTGTAACACTTTCGGTATGCGCAAGATTTTCGTGCTTTGTCTCGCATGCGCAACGACACTCCTTGCTTGCGCGACGTCGATGGTGGACGACACCGAGCAGGCGCTGGTCGTGAGGGATCGCAAGCCAGACGCGGGCGCGGTGCAGCCGCCCGTCGTCTCGGTAGGTGGCAAGAACCTCACGTTACGCCCCGCGTCCGTGCTGCCCGGCGATGGCTTTGGCGCGGTGATGGCGAGCAGCGCGGACGGGTCCGTGCTCGTGGTTGGAGCGCCCAGTGAGACGGGGCAGTCCGAGGGTGTGAATCCACCTGTGGGCGTGCGCGGCGCCACGTTGCAAGGGGCGGCATTCGTGTTTCGTCGAAGTGCAGCCGATATGTGGAGCTTGGAGGCGTATCTGAAGCCGTCCCATGCGGGCATCAACGGCTTTGGCTTTGGCCAGGCTGTTGCCGTGAGCGCGGATGGCGCAGTCGTGGCCATTGGCGCACCCGAGGAAGACAGTGAATCGAAGGGCGTGAACTCATCGCCGTCGGGCTTCTTAAATGGCGCGGGCGCTGCGTATGTGTTCGGTTTCGACGCCGGCAAGTGGACGCAGACGGCGTATATCAAGTCGGCGGCGCCCGCCGGAAAAGCGGCGTTTGGCCGCAGTGTTGCACTCGCCATGAACGGTGCATTGCTTGCCGTGGGAACCCCCACTGAAGCCGGGGCGGGCCGTGTGTATACCTATACGCGCGTTGACAAAAAGTGGGCGCCCGGCAACGTGGTAAAGGTGCCTGCGGGCGCGACTGGGACTTCGTTCGGTCGAGCGCTCGCCATGGCCGAAAATGGCGATACACTTGTCGTCGGTGCAGACACTGCAAAGTACACGGATGGCCAGTACGTGGGTGCGGCCCATGTGTTCGGTCGTGACTCCAAGGGGGCGTGGTCGCTGCAAACTTCGCTCGTTGCTAAGTCTGCGCGCGCGGGCGAGGGCTTTGGCACCGTGCTGTCGCTCAATGCCGATGGCGATGTGCTTGCGGCCGGGATCCCCGGTGAAAAGGGGACCGGAAAAGGAGCCGCAAGCGACAGCACCACACGCAACGAGAGCTGCGCAACAGGTGCAGTATACACGTACAAGCGCGTGGCTTCCGTGTGGACCGTGGAGACCTATCTGAAGGCCGCGCGTCCTGCGTGCTTGGACGCTGCAGGCGGTCGCTTTGGCGCTTCGGTGACGCTGCAAAGTGGCATCGCGCTGTGGGTTGGGGCTCCGGGCGCGGGTGACACCGGGCTTTTGGGACGAGGGCAGCTGCATTCGTTTCAGCGGGGGAGCTTGTTGACTCCGTGGGCACTAGAATCTGAGTTGGTGGCCGAGTCCCCCAAGGGGGGGCAGGGGGTAGGTATCGCCATTGCCGCCGCTCGTGGTCAAACCGCGAGCCTCGTGGGCGGAACCGAGGACGGGACTGCGCTTGTCTTCCGCAAGTGACGGGTCTGCGCGTGCCGAGGCCGCCGAGCCAGTTGCGCCCATCGCGCCCATCTCATCTGAAGCCTCGGTAGCACGTGAGGGCGACGCCCCGGCTGCCACGTTCGAGGGGGCCGCGGGCGAGCGTGTAGAGGCGCCCACGCGCGCGGCTCGACCTTCGCATTTGCCTCCGGCTTATCCTTCCGGCGCTTCGGAGCAGGCCACGCCACCCGCCAAGAGCTCGCGCTCTAGGCGAAATGACCCTGCGCTCAACAGCGGTGCGCAACGCATCGTCGGTGAGAGATTTCGTTTGGGTGCAGAGCTCGGCACGGGAGGAATGGCCACCGTGTACGCAGCGGAAGATCTGCGCTTGCGACGAGATGTCGCCATCAAAATGCTGCACCCGCATTTGCGTGAGCAGCAGGATATTCTCTCGCGATTTCGGGCCGAGGCGCGCGCTGTGGCAAGCCTCAAGCACCGCCATATCGTGGAGGTGTATGACGTCGCATCACCAGACGACTTTGAGACTTATATGGTTGCAGAGCGCATTCATGGCACGACCTTGCGCAAGATTTTGCGTGCGCTCGGGCCTTTTCCCGCGGAGGTTGCCGGCGAGCTAATTCTTGCCGTGCTTGCGGGGCTCGAAGCCGCTCACGAAGCTGGGATGGTGCATCGTGACATCAAGCCTGAGAACGTGATGATCACAGGCGTGGCTGATGATGGCGCGTTGCTTCCCGGCGGCGAAGTTTGCGTGAAGGTGATGGACTTCGGCGTGGCCAAGTGGGCGGGCGCGAGTGGCATGACGGTTACCGGACAGATGCTTGGCAGCCCCGCGCACATGGCGCCCGAGCAGATTGAGGGAGGCGCGGTAGACGCACGCACCGACGTGTTTGCCGTAGGTATCTTGCTGTACGAGCTGCTCACGGGTGAACTCCCGTTTCGCGGCGGGAGTCCGGCGCAGTCGTTTCACAAGATCCTGTCGGGCGTGTTCGAACCTGCGGACTTGCTCCGCCCTTCGGTAGGCCGAAGGTGGGCCCGGCTCTTGACCAAGGCGCTGGCCGTAGACCCGGAGCAGCGTTACGCCTCTGCCTCTGCGTTTGGCGACGACGTGCGCGGGGAATGCCTGCGTCTGATGCAAGCTGAGACGCCGCAGCTCTATGATTATCTGGCGGACCCGCCGGCGTTTATTCGAGTGTACAATGCAAGTATCGTCACGCGTCTGTGTGAACTTGGTGCGCAGGCTCACGCGGCCCGTGACTTTCTGAGCGCATCCGATGACATCAATCGTGCGTCGGCGCTTGCTCCTTTGGACGAGAAGGTCATTTCACTTTTGGGGCGCCTGTCGCGGACGCGCCGGGATGCTGGGCTTGTACGCGCGGGCCTGTACGCCGTAGCGGGCCTTTTGGGACTTGCCCTGCTCGCGGCAGGTGTTTGGCGTATGCGGGGCCCGTGGTTTGCGGCCACCCCAGCCGAGCTCGAGGTTGTACCGGCCCGCGAAATGCTCGTGACGGGAAACGCAGGCGCATTGCAGGGAGGCTTGGTGGCGACCGATCAGCAGTCTCCTCCTGTGGGTGAGTCTAAGCTCTCAGACGCCTCTGCCCGTGCGGCCTCGCGGATGTTGCGCCTTGGCGTCGTGGTGCCGGGGGCGGGTGTGCTCGTGTCCGTGGATGGCGCGGCACCTGTTGCCGTGCGCGAAGGAGAAACGCTGCCCTTGAGCAACGCCAGGCACGAGCTGAAGTACAGCTGCGTGCAAGACATGTGCGTACCGCAGAGTCGCAGAGTGGCGGCGGGGGCGAGCGAGGTCGTGGGCGACGTGCGGCTCTCGGTGCGCCCCGCAACGCTCACCGTGGATGGCGATCCGAACCATGGCTACAGCGCGGTGGAACGCCCCAACCTGGCACTGCGAAGTGGCGCTTCCGTGACAGTGGCGATGAGCCAAGGGGTTCAAGTGCTTACCGTGGTGCAGGACGCCAGTGGCGAACGCCGTGACGTTGTGCTGCGTGCGGGGCAGGCGTCGGTCGTAAAGTTCTAGCTCCACTCGGCGTGCGCTCAGGGAGCGTTCGGTTTTCCGTTGGGCAATTGCGGGTACAATACACGCGATTCGGTGCGCAGCGCTTCGCATGCTGCGGGTGGCATCTCGGTATTGTCGGGGATCGAAACGCATCGCCAGGTGGCGTCCCATGGCTGTGCAAGAAGCTTCTTGTCCTGGGACATAACGCCCCAGTTCGCGAGCGGGCAGGTGAAAAGAGGTGTGCAGCTGGTGATGGGAAGCAGCCCCAACGTCCGCGGTGTGCGCAGCCACGACCTGCCCTGAAACTTGGCGCGCTGAGGAGCCCAAGGCAGTGCGTCCAAGAGCCCGTACAGGTCGAGTATGGTGGGCGTCACGTCGGCGTGGGTGACCACCCGCTGGCCATAAGAAATGACGTTGGCTTCTTGCTCCCCACGTAGCGCGTCGTTGCCGTAGGCGAGCCAAAAAGGCACGTGGGTTTGCTCATCGTAGGTGTTTTGGCCGTGATGAATGGCGCTGTGTTCGCCAAAGGCTTCCCCATGATCGCTGGTGTAGATCACCACCCAAGGCTCGTCTGCATGGGCTGCCTTGAAGGCATGCAACAGCTCAGCGGTGGTGCGGCTTTGCATCGCAATCGCGTTCTTGTACGCGTTGTGTAGCGGCACGAGCGTGGACCAGTTGGCGCTGTGCGTCCAAGGCGTAAAGGGCGTGACAGATTCGTTCACGTAGTAGGGCGCGTGCGTGCCCGAGAAGTGCACTACCGTGAAGCTAGGCTTGCCCTTGTGGGCTACGGCGTAATCGCGCACGAGTGGAACAAGTTTGGCGTCGTTGGCTTCGCTGAGGAGCAAGTCTTCATCGTCGATGCTGCCCGTGTGGAAGTTCTCTAAACTCGCAAAGCTTGGGATGCGTGCCGAATTCGCAGGCCTCGACAAAACCTCTGCGGCATGGGTGCCAAAGTAAGCGACGGCGATCGCATTCCCGCGCACCTGCATCAGGTAGTCGAACAGCTGAGGGGGGCGCGTCGCTCCGGTGGGCATATGCCCCTCAAGCATGGTGGCTACCGAGACAAGCGTGTAGCTTGCAAGTGAATAGCCACGCCCAAAGCCCATGCGGTCGGGCATCTCTGCGTCAATCTCGCGTTGGGTCTCGCAAGGGGCGCCGTGCACAGTGCATGCGTCAGATGCGCGTATGCTCTCGGTGATGACCAGCAGCACATGAGGCAAGCGGCCGGCGCGGTGCGAAGCTGGCGGCGCGGGGATCTCCGGTAAATCGTTGGCTCCCGTGAGTGCACGCGTGCCGAAGTCTCTCCATGCAAATGCAGCATGCAACAATCGTGCATCCGGGGGCGCTTGCTCGCCGTAGCGCGCAGCGGTGAATCCGAGGCCAAGCACGAAGGCCCAAGTGCGCAGCGGGCTTGGGCTCGTGCGCATACCCCGCAGCAAAACGTAAAAGACGATCCCCAGCGCCAACACACCCAATCCAAACATTGGCGCCATGGGCAAGAGTGAGCTCTTGAGATCGGCCCACGCCTCCAGCGTGGCATGCAGCATGCGCGCGTCCAGCCACGCGCCATAGTGCTTCTTTACCCCCAGCTCCGTGAGCAACAGCGCGGCGCCAACCCATGCCAGAAGCCCGCGAAAAATTGGGCCGAGCACTCCGGGCAGATGCGCCCAAAAAAACCACGACCAAAGCACCCATGCATGGGGCCAGCGCACATCTTGGCCCGCGTGCAAGCTGACGTCGTGCCACGACAACACAACCCACGGCAGGGCGAACAAGAGCCCTCTCAAGCTCCACATCAGCGCGTGGCCGTGTACATCAGCGCGCGTCCCTCGCTGCTGGCTTTGGCCGAGAACACAATGCGCGAGGTATCCGCGCTCATCCACGTCATACGTGCATCATACAATCCTGTGAGTGACGTGACGATTTCGGGCGCTTCGGTCCAGGAGCCGCTCTTGTCGCGTGCGCGGGCCGCCGCGAGGCCCTGCGCGTCGGTGTAAACCAAGAGCGTGGGCGCCGAGGCGCTATCGGCTGCGTGGTAAGTGCCATCAAAACGACCCCAGTTGGCCGACTCCACGACCGTACCTCGCACGCCGCCGCCCATCGTGTAATGAAATACTTTGAGCGTCTTGCCATCAATACCCGAGAAATCACTGGTTCCGGGGAATGCATAGGCAAAGGTCACGCCTTCGATTAACGTGCGGTGGCGGCCGTCGCCCGTGCTAGGGAGCTGCAAAAACAAGGTGCTGCCGTTGCCGTAGAGCATGGGTCCGCGCTGTGGCTGCAATGCTGCAGTGCCCAAGGTGCAAGGCCGAATCATGTCTGCACCATTGGGACCAAAGCTTTGCAGCTGGCCACCTGTGCGACAAGTTGTGGCAGGCCAGTTGCAGGATACATTGAAGTTCTCTTGCACCAAAAATCCCTCGGAGCGGAAGTACATCTCGTTCGATGCCCCGAACCAAGGCTCCGTGATCTCCAACCCCTCCTCGTTGAGTTGGCTGTCCTGCAGGTGAACCATGAGGGGCGCCCCATATGCGCGAACCTCCTGCTTTAAGGGTTCACCAGAATCTGTCGCCGCGGGCGGTGCGGCGTCAACCGCCGCCCCGATGAGGCCACTGTCGCGCGGCGAAACCGCATCAGGGGTTACGCTGCCCGCTTGCAGCGTGGCCGGCGCACCGATACACGATTGGCCAAAATATATGGCAATCAGGACGAGGAGGAGGCCACGCATCGTCGGCTTTACTTCGTTGTGCAAGCGTCAAAGTCGCTTGTTTTGAGCACAGGAGTGGCATCCCCCACGGCCTTCTTTTCGAACACGCACACGGCGCTTATGTCGTTGCCCTTGAGCGTGACAGGCTCGATGATCTTCGCCACAAAGCGGCCGCAAAAACTAGGCGTCGTGAGGTTGATCTTCCCGCTCATGTCCAACTTCTCCAAGATAATTCTGGAGCCTGAGATGGGGTTGGCGTCGCCGGGGATCTCGAGCTTTGCGCCCATGGGCGATTCGTAAGAGAACGCCCCATTGATCCGTGCAACTGCAAAATCCGCAAGGGTGATGACTTCGCCGACGACCTGCGCGGCCTCCAGCTTTGCAGTGCCCACTGTGAGCGGTGTGAGTTCAAACGTGGCTTTGGCCAAACCCTGATCGTAGATCACAGCCACGGCAAAGCGATGCGCGTTCTGAGGCGAGCCGCTCGCCAGAGCCGTCATGCACGAGGCCACATGCGTGTAGGGCCTGCCCGTGCCGCCGTCAGATGAGACCGTTGGCGCGGGGGAGCCGCTGGTGCTGCTGTTGCTGCCGCTGCACGCGAAAAGCTGGGCGGTGACCGAGAGCAGTGCGGCGCTTGGGAAAGGCTTCATCACCCCCCACCATGCCACAAGCACACAAAAAACAAATCCCCATCGCGCGTAGAGCAACGATGGGGTGAATTCGCTTCGAAGCGATTAATTGTTCGCGGTGTACTCGTCTTTCAGCGGAGCCCTCAACTGAGCGCCCATGTCCATCTTGTCGAAGATGCACTTTGCGGTCACGGGTGTGCCGACTCCCGCTGCGGCCTTGGTGATCTTCGCAGTGAAGCCGCCATAAAAGCGCACTTTGTCTTCAACTTTGCCCTTGAGCACGAGGCTGCCAAGCGAGACATCGGTACCCGAAAGCGGATTGCCGCCACCCGGAATGGCGATGTCGCCTGAGCTGTCAGTGGGAGCAGTGAACGTAAAGGAGCCGTCCGAGCCCAACGTAACGTTCGAAACCGGAATCACTGCACCAATGGTGCCGGCCGTGGTCAAGTTCACAGCGTGAAGGGTCGGGTCGCCACGCTCTGCCGCGTTCTTACCCGTCTTGAGGGCGGTGAGTGCAAACGATATGGTTGGCGCGGCTGTGGTGCCCCCCTGGGTTGCCTTGACGGCGAAGCGATGCGCCTTGAGGTAGTCGGTCTCAGGGCCGCCGCCGAGGGTGGTAAGACAGTAGGCGACATGGGTGAACTCGGGGGCGGCGACGCCGCTGTCGTCCTTGCCCGAGGTGCCGCTGTCGGTGGGCGTGCCCGTTGCGGAGTCGTTTTGAATCGCAGGGGTGGTGGAGGCGCTGTCGCTGCAAGCAGCAACGGCCACCACGGCGAAAGATCCGACGGTCAGAGCGAGTAGGTTTTTCATGGTGGTAACTATGTTGGGGCCACGTCGCGAGGTGCAAGTCTCAACGAAGCGGATTTCTGCGCTTGCAACGCGCCGCGTTATGTGTGGAGTGCATCTTTTCTCTTGGTGTGCCCGTACGGCTCTCGTTAGGCTCCGCACTTATGCGTACTCTTTTTCCATGTTTGGGGTTGGTTTCGGCGTCCATGTTGTTTGCGGGATCCGCAAACGCAAGTGGCTATCTTGCTGCGCGTTTTGGCGCTGACGACGGTACCCCCGCGGTCGCAAACCCCTTTGCCATTTACTACAATCCAGGGGCACTCGGCGGTGTGAAGGGCACTAAAATTACCCTTGATGGTACGCTCGTGCTTCGTAATGTCTCCTACAAGCGTAGCTATGAGGCGCTGTCGGAGGAGTGTGCCGCGGACGCGCGCTGCACCGCTGCGAATACTGGCGAAGCAAAACTAAGTGGGTTGTCGGTCCTGCCGTTTGTCGGCATCGCAAGTGATCTCGGGGGAAGCTCGTTCCACGCGGGATTTGCGAGCTACGTGCCTTTCGGCGGCTCTGCATCGTGGGACAAGGTCGATGGCCAAGGGTTGCCTGGCGCGAGCGACGGGCCACAACGCTGGCACAACATCGAAGGGTCGCTGCGTGCCCTCTACAACACAGCCGCACTTTCCTACACCTTGCCTGGAGGCCGGCTCTCTGTGGGTGCGAGCGTGAGCGCGGTGCTCCACAGCATTCACACCGTGCGTGCTAGGAATCCTGACTCCTCCGAGAGCACCGCGAACCTTGCCGGGGCTTCTGTCGAGGGGCGCACAACGGTCGACGCAAGTGGCTTCAACTTGGGCGCTGCGTTGGGCGTGTATTGGCGTGCATCTGACAAGATGAACGTGGGACTGTCGTATACGTCGCAGCCCGGATTTGGCGAAACTAAGATGAGCGGTACTCTGGATGCGGCCTTCGCGGGCCTCAATGCCACCAGCACCAAGATTGATTTTCTTCAGACGTATCCAGACATCGTGCGCATGGGCGCCACCCTCCAAACCTCCCCCAAAACGCAACTTCGGTTTGATACCTCGTACACGCGCTGGTCGGTATTCAAGGACCAATGCGTGGTGCTTGAGGGAAAGACCTGCGACCTAAACCCCAATGGTTCGGATGCGTCGGGCTCGGGAAACATCGTGGCCAACGTGCCGCGCCGGTGGAAGGACGCCGTGGGCTTGCGTGTCGGCGGTGTTCACGAATTGAGCGAGGCCGTCTCGCTTCATGCATCTGTCGCCACATCAACGCCGGCGGTACGCAAAGACACAATGGACGCATCGACTATCGACTCGCTTCGCCTCTTTGGGACGTTGGGCGGTTGGTACACCATGAGCGAGCATGTCCGCATAGGTGCAAGCTACACCTATCTGTACTTCGTGCCGGTGGACATCTCGGCAAGTGAAGCGCAACAAACCAAATGGCGCGGTGCCTCGACGGGCCCTTCGGCGGCGGGGCAGTACAGCTCCAACGTAAGCCTGCTTAACGTCAACGCGACCTACACGTTCTGAGTCCTACCAGCGGTGAGACAGCAAAACGCCCCCTCGGAACGTCGGTTCCGAGGGGGCGTTTTGCTCTATACATGAGGTGAGGATGGGACTTGAACCCACGTATGCCGGTTTTGCAAGACGGATCTTATTTCAAAATAGTGACGATACAACAACCGGTTTCTCTGCTGTTCCT
>JAYWGI010000302.1:0-2068 GCA_043779025.1 Myxococcales bacterium | reverse complement strand
AAGAACTGCTGGTAGATGCCCTTGGCTTGCTCGAGCACCGCAATCTGCTTGGCCTGATCCAAGCCCTTGGACTTGAACTCCTGCACCAAGATGCCCTCATTGTAGAGGGGCTCCGGGCGCGTGGGGCCCAGCTTTTTGGCCGAGTCTAGCTCTGCCTGTACGGCCGCCACTTGGGCGTCGTAGTTGGCGTCGCTGATCTGGCCGCGCAGCGCGAGCGCCAGCCCCAGGTGGGCTTCGAAGTCATCGGGGCGCATGGCCACGACGCGCTTGTAGGCCGCTTCAGCTTGGTCAAAGCCGCGGAAGCCAAGGTTGACCGCTGCCAAGTTCATCTGCGCTTCGTAGAGCTTGGGGTCCAAGCGCGCTGCCGCGCCGAACTCCTGCACTGCGCCGTTCATCTGGCCAAGCTCCATCATCACAAGCCCTGCCGTGTTGTGAATGGGCGCGTAGCTTGCGTTCTTGCGGATGGCTTGCGCGCACACCAAGGCCGCGAGCTCCAGCTGCTGCGCATTGATACGCTTGCCGCCCGTCGCCGCGCCGGCCTTGCCATAGCCCGCAGCCTTGCGTGCATTCTGCAAGTAGTACAGGCCGAGCTGGTTGGAGGCGGGCATGTACGCGTCGTCGATGGCGAGCGCGCGCGTGAGGTTCTTTCGGGCGCATTCCATGTCCGTGTTGCACTGCTTGGTGCCGTTGTAAGCGGGCTCGCTGGAGCTGGCCTCGTCGCGGCGCATCTGCAACATGGCCAAGTACACGAGCGCCGGCACGTTCTGGAACTTGGCATCGAGCACAGCCTTTTGGAGCGCGTCGATGGCTGCGTTGATGTTGTTGTCTGCCTTGTACTTGTAGAGGGCAGACTGAACGCGTGCATGATGCAGGTTTGGATCTGCGCTCAGCGCCTTGTCAAAGTACTCTTTGGCTTTGGCTTCATTGCCGCAGCGCTGCTGCGCAAGGCCCGCGTTGAACGTGCCCTCCGCAAGCTTGCCGCCGTCCGAGGCGTCCGCGAACTTGGAGGCCACCGCGTTGCATGCGGCGTCGTTCCAGTCGGCTGCTTTGTCGTGGGCGTCGAAGGCCTCGAGGGCCT
Organism: Myxococcales bacterium; assembly: GCA_043779025.1. Classification (GTDB taxonomy): domain Bacteria; phylum Myxococcota_A; class Polyangia; order Polyangiales; family Polyangiaceae; genus JAAFHJ01. The sequence goes on along the minus strand of JAYWGI010000302.1, from coordinate 990 downwards.
CGCGGTACTGGTCGCGCGTTGCCGTGTCGACCACCGCGCCCGTGGTCGAGCGCGTTGCCTCCACTGGAGCCGCCGCAGTGGCTGCAGACTCAGCAGGCTTGGCGCCGCCGCCACCGCATGCAGTGAGAACCAAGGCCGCAAAGGCCGTGAGGCTAAGGAGTTTGAAATTCATTTGTATTCTCCTCTTAGGATTCAGCGACCCGTGCGCTTCGGCGCCGGCACTGCTTTTTTGGCGGGTTCAGGCTTCTTAGCGTCGTCCTTCGGAGCGTCGACTGGGCCGGTGCTTGCGTGGTAGAAAGCGCCGCCGATCATGACGGGTGGGTTCTGCTCGCCGAGCGCGCTGTTCGCCAAGTTGGCGGTGCCGCGAAGCTCGTCGACGACGTGGTATTCGGCCTTGTAGTTCTTGGAGAGCCACACCTCGCAGCTGCGTGAGTAGTCGTCGAAGTACTGATACTTCACCGAGTAGTCCAAGCAGGTCTTGAGCGCGGGCTTAGCGAGCTTGTCCTTGTAGGGCGCGCTCACGTCATCGAGGCTGCCGTAGTAGGCGTTGCGCAGCTCGCGATCCTTCTTCATGCCCTCGGGGATGGGCGCTGCGCGGAACTCGTCCACGTACTGCCCCCACATGAGGCCTACACGCGAACCGGCTGCGATAACCCACTTGGGCGGTGCATCGGGCTTGAGCGCGAGAATCTTCTCGTAGTCGGGCGCGACTTTCTTGATCGCATCGGACTTCTTGATGGCCCACGGCCCAACCTTGTCCTTGATGTGCTTGGACACGGATTCGCGCGAACCGTTGCCGTAGTACACAGGGAATTTGAGCGAGTCGACCAAGGCGACCTTCTTCATCTCGGCGTCGAAGAACATGGCCTCGCCCACTGCGTTGAGCGCGCGGCCCAAACGTCGGTTGTTCGTTGCGGGGTCTTCGTCTGGGTAAGCCTCTTTGATCTTCTTGGTGGCGCTGTCGCCGTCCGCCCAGATCTTGAGCACCTT
>JAYWGI010000301.1:0-5602 GCA_043779025.1 Myxococcales bacterium | reverse complement strand
GGGGAGGATTCGCATCAGCAAGCGCATCGTAGGAAGCCGGCTCTCGCGGCCCGAAGTTTTCAGTGCGAACTGCTCGGAACTGGACAATGCGCCTCCGCTCTGGTTACCCATTAGGGCGCATGGAATCGGCACTTGTCATCAAGGTTGCGCGTCACCTCGTTCGCGTAGGGCGTACGCCCGAAGCCGTGGCAATACTGGCCGCAAGCGCCGTTCGCGAGGGCCAAGGAGAGAGCGGTGAGCTCTTCCTTGCTGAGGCCTTGCGCATCACCCCTGGGTCGCCAATCTGCAAAGAGGCTTTTGAGATCATTCAGGGCGTGGACGGAGATCAGAGCCTTCTTCTGGAGGCCATGGCGACCTGGGTTCCATCGGCCATCGAGGCCATCGCAAGCGAGATACCCAAGCCGGGCGGCGGCGCGCGTATGCAATTGGGCTTCAACAACAACGTCAAGTACAAGGGCGCGGCCTATCACCTGCAAACCGAGGACTCGGGGCTCGACAACCCTCATATCATTAGCCATGTCTTTGCCGATGGCGGTCGGGTGATCAAGAGTCACAAGCGCGTGTATGCTGCCGAGGTCTTGCGCGATGACATCGCTGTCTACGTGCGTGACTTGATGAAGTCACAGCATCTTGAGCTCGCGTGGATGCTCAAAGAAGGGTTGCTTGACGGAATCGTCGCGGGTACCGAACGTGGGGGCATGTCGGTGCTGACCGACTTGCCCGAGAAGGACCCCGCCGCCCTTGCTCGAAAGTTTCGTGCGGCGGCGCCCGAGGCCCAAACGCCCGATGCACCTGTGGTTGCGCCGCACACAACAGCCAGCAAAAAGCCAGACTATCTTCCCCTGTACCAGTTTGAGGTCTTGCGCTCACACGGCGGCACGGCGCTCAATTACGAGCCCGATGGCGACGAAACTACGCTGGGTGCCAAAGCCGGCATTGCGCTGTCTCATGACCGATTTTGTAGTGACATCGAGGCGCGTTTGCGCTTCTCGCAGGGCCGATTGTTTCTAACCGAGGAAGGACATGGCAACGGCGTGTTCTTGCGCGTGCAGCATTTGTCGGAGGTGCAGAGTGGAAGCGAAATCGTTGTGGGCGATCAGATGCTTCGCGTCGACCTGAACCCCGAGGTCTATGACGATGGGCCTGCAGCAGGGCCAACATATTTCTACTCGTCGCCCAAGTGGGCGAGCACATTTCGGGTCACCCAAATTTTCGAGGGTGGTGCTCCGGGGACGTGTTTCTTGGCGCGCGGTAGCACTGTGCAAATTGGTTCACGCCAGGGCGACTTGGTGTTCGCGCACGACCCTTTGGTCTCGCCCTTGCATTGCTACGTAGAAGAGCACGCGGGCACCCTGATGGTGAGCGATACGGGGAGCCGCACGGGTGTCTTTGTGCGTGTACACGGCGAGCAAGAGGTGCTGCACGGCGACGAGCTGTTGGTTGGCCGAACCCGCCTGCGCGCCGTGTTCCTTCACGTCTAATCGTTCGCCGCAGATTGCCGTGCATCTGCGCAACCACCAGCGTAGACTCCCACCCCAACATGCGACACACACTTCTCGTTCTGCTGGTTGGCTCTCTCGCAGTGGCTGGTTGCGGCGGTGCATCCAAGGATGCAGCGTCGGCGGCCGATGCTATCAAGAAGTCTCTAGAGTCCGACCCCTATGCGTTGTTGCCGTCGGGGGCCATTACGTGGAGCCACGTGGATGTACGGGCACTGTACGCCAGCGGAAACAGCGGAAAAAAACTAGCCGATCTCGCAGAGCGCTATGTTCCCATCGGAGAGGAAGCAGGCTTCAAACCCTCGCGTGATTTGGACCAAGCTTACGTGGCCACCTACGCAATCTCGGGCCCCGACGCTTGTGCTGTGATCACGGGAGCGTTTGACGAAGCCAAGATCAAGAACGCGGCTGAGAAGCACTTGCAGCTCAAAGGCGGCGGTGTGCTCGTTGCAACGCCCTACGCCGGACGCACATCTTACAGCGTGAACAATGCCGGCTTCGCTGTCATCAGCCCAAAGCTTGCCATCGGTGGCACCGATGCTGTTCTCCGCCGTGCGTTGGATCGCCTCGCGGCCGGCACACTTGAGCGCTCGATGCCGGCATGGGCTGCGGATACGCTCAACACTGCGGGGGCGGCCTTTGCCGCTGCCGTAGACCTCAACAATCAGCCGACCGACAATCTGCGCATCGCGGGCATGAAGCTAGAGTTCCTGCCTGGCCTTCGCACGGTGCGTGTGGTGGGGAATTACAAGGCGCCGGGCCTCAATGTAGGCGCGCGGATGAGCTATGCAGCACCCGACGCAGCCAACGCGGCGGCCAGCAGCTTGTCTACCTATCAGCGGATTGCAGAAGGCCTAGGCAAGATGGGAAGCATCCCAAAATTGCAGAATGCAAGCGTGCGTTCCGAAGGCGCCGACGTGAATGTTTCGTTTGGTTTGGACGACTCCGACTTGGCCGCCAAGCTGGACTTCTTAGTCGGTCGCTGAAGCCGTGAACGGGCCGATGCGCGCGCGCTTACGCATCCATCCCGCGCGTATTCCTCTAAGGGGACGCGTGCGGGTGCCGAGCGACAAGAGCATTGCGCACCGTGCCCTGATTCTTGCCTCCTTGGGGACGGGCGTCTCAGAGCTGCACATGTCGTCCGGGGGCGAGGACGTGTGCTGCACGCGCGACGTTTTGCGTGCGTTGGGGGTGAGGATCACGCATGGCGCTGGAGTGTGGCGGGTACAGGGCGTGGGGTTGTTTGGTCTTCGTGCTCCGAGCGCACCACTGCACGTGGGCGAGTCGGGAACCACCGCGCGATTGATGGCCGGGCTGCTTTCCGCCCAGGAGTTTTCGTGTGGTATGCACGCATCGGGGACCCTGCAACAACGCCCTATGAGCCGGGTGATCGAGCCTCTGCGCAGTCGCGGAGCGCGCATTCATGGTGCGAACTTTCCGCTACGTTTTGAGGGGATGCAGGAGGGCGAGTGGTTGGGCGCGCTGGAGTACCAAAGCCCCGTTCCGAGTGCCCAGGTGAAGAGCGCATTGCTGCTCGCAGGCCTCTATGCGCGAGGCGCTACCGTGGTTTTGGAGCCCATGCTCTCGCGCGACCATACCGAGCGCATGATGCATGCTCTTGGCGTTCCGGTGCGTGCCGAGGGGCATGTGGTGGCCTTGGACCCTGCGGGTTGGTCGGGGGTGATGCGCGAGTTTTCTATGCGCGTGCCGGGTGATGCGTCCTCGGCATTTGCGCTGCTTGCTGCGGCCATCATGGTCCCCGGATCCGAGATTGAGATTGCAGATGTGAGCCTCAACCCCACGCGTCTTGGCGGGCTGGACGCGCTGCGTGCTTCGGGGGTGCACGTTCAGATAGAGCCTCATGGCGAAGCGCTGAGTGAGCCTTTTGGCGATGTGGGCCTGCGCGAATGTGTAGGGTACACAGGATTCGATCTGTCCGGTGAATTGCTGCTTCGGAGCCTCGATGAGGTCCCTGTGCTGGCGGCACTGGCGGCGCGCGCCACGGGGAAAACTTGGATACGCGGCGCAGCGGAGTTGCGGCTCAAGGAGAGCGATCGCCTCGCGGCCATGGTGCATCTTCTGGGCGCTTTTGGGGTGCACGTGGAGCTTGAAGGCGACGACCTTTGCGTTCATGGCCTTGGTGCGGACACCGTTCTGCGTGCGGCCAACGTGGATTCGGCGGGCGATCACCGCATCGCAATGGCCGCCATTCTTTTGGCGTTGGTCGCAGATGGCCCGTGCGACGTCGCGGGGAGCGAGGCGCTCTCCAAGAGCTTTGCCGGCTTTGTGCCATTGCTCCGCAGCCTTGGGGCACGGGTTGAAGCTATTGCAGATGCGTGATTCCGAGGTCGAATCGTTGCGTGAATCGCGTTAGACACTAGGACATGCGTAAAGCACTGATTGTGACCATTGACGGCCCCGCAGGTGCAGGCAAGAGTTCCATCGCACGGGCCTTGGCCACGCGCCTCAACTATATGCTGGTGGACACTGGGGCGCTCTATCGCACAGTCGCATTTGCAGCGATGCGCAAAGGCTTGGACTTGGCCAATGATGGGGCCGCCGTGTCTGCGCTGGCGGCGGAGCTCGCAAGCGCGCGTGCCATTGCGTTGGTGCCCGGAGACGATGGCTCGGTACGCGTGGAGCTCGGAGGTGAGGACGTCTCGCGCGAGATTCGCACTCCCGAGGTGGCATTGGGCGCCAGCGTGGTTTCCGCTTACGAGGGCGTGCGTTCGGCGCTGCTTGCACTGCAACGACACGCCGGTGAACACGGCGGCGTGGTCCTCGAAGGGCGTGACATAGGTACCGTGGTATTTCCTCAGGCCGACGTGAAGTTTTTCCTCACGGCGAGCGCCGAAGAGCGGGCCCGGCGCAGGCACGATGAGCTGGTGTCGGCCGGGCGAGACGTCACCTTTGAGCAGACGTTGCGTCAGGTTCAAGAGCGCGATGACCGTGATATTCGCCGCACCTTCGCTCCCTTGCGCCAAGCGGACGATGCACGCTTGGTCGACTCTACGGGCCGCTCGCTTGAGGACGTTATCGGCCAAATGATGTCCGTGATCGAAGCCCGTGCTTCGGCTGCGCCTCCGCCGCTGTGACTCAGCGTACGAACGCGCTCGTGAGTTGCCTGCGCTCTGCATGCTTCTCTGCTGCGGTCCTAATGGGGCTCGGGTGCGGCGCCGCGCCAGCGCCCGTCGCAGATGTGAGCGCTTCCGCGCGCGCGCCTGAGGCCGACTTCCGCGTCGAGATTCATCCCGGGCAAATGCAGGAGCAGCGCTTTTGCGCCAAGCTCCTAAGCTCGCTTTCCGATGTGGGGGCGTTTGCGAACGCCGAGCTTCCACCTGTGGCGTCGGCGCACGTGAGTGCGCTGTCGCTGTACGTGTGGGAGGGGCAGGGCGCTCCCGCCGCGGCCCGCCAGTGGGCTTGGTTGCTTGGCGGCGTCGACGCGAACGATGTCCCCCAAACACCCGCTTCGGGCATCTCGCGCTGGCGCGTTCAGCCTACAACATGGGCCTACGGTGATATGTCTGAGGGCTCTCGCTGGTGGCTCGCCGGTCCCGAGCTGTCGCTGTGCGCGCCTGACGCCCGAGCTTGCGCGCAGTTTCGAGGAGGCTTCCTGCGCGCGCGCGTATCGCAATTGCGTGAGGGCCCACTGGCGGTAGTCGCAAGCGGTTTGCTCCGCGTCAATGCGGGACTGAGCGGTACAGAATGCAAGCCAGAGGCCAGGTTTGTGTATGTAGATTCGGCCCACGCAGAGCCTGCACTTCTTCGGCTACAAGATGTGCTTCATGTCACGAGAAAACGCACGGAGGAGGCGGGGTGGGGCGAACTCAAGGCCTCGCGAAACGGCAGCTCGGTGACGATCGAAACAAAGTAAAAACGCAGCTGCTCCGAACGGAGGGCCGCGCTTGCTTGTGTGAGACCCGTCAGCGCTTCTCAAACGGTAAGGCTCACGCTGCTGCGGTCGCTTTGCGATCGATCGCGTCCTGCAGGCCACAACGAACCTTGGTCGCACGCTTGATGCGCTTTGGCTTGGTCGGAGTTGCCAGCCACTCGTGTTTCTTTTTCATGCTCCACAACGCGCGATTAGACATGAGTTACGTGTT
>JAYWGI010000300.1:0-2076 GCA_043779025.1 Myxococcales bacterium | reverse complement strand
GGCAGCCGTCGTTGGGGCGGGAGAGCAAGCGCAGCTTGGCGCAGGAGGCGACGCTGCCTTCGAACACCGTGTTGGTCACCTCCTCGACGTTGATGGCGTGACGCTTGACCACGGAGAGCACGTTTGCGAGCGTCCCCACCTTGTCGTACATGCGAATGACAAGCTGAAAGCGCGCGTGCGAGGCCGGAACCACGTTGACCACGTTGGGCACTTGGCCATCGAGCAAGAAGGAGCGAATCACGCGCACTGTTTCGCGTGCGATTTCGAGCTGTGCTTGGTCGGTGGAGGCGGCGATGTGCGGCGTGCCGTAAACAAAGCCGCCTGAGGTGGAGGCCTCGGCGAGAAGCCCGCAGCTGTAGGAGCCGCGTCCGCGCGGCTCATCGCTGTATACGTCCACTGCGGCGCGTAGTCCGTTGTCGCGTACTGCGGCGCGCAGTGCGGCTTCGTCGACGAGACCGGCGCGCGCCGTGTTGAGAAACATGGCGCCCTTGGGCAATGCCGCAAAGACTCGCTCTCCAACGACGCCTGCCGTGCGCTCATTGAGTGCAAGATGCACAGAAAGCACATCGGAGCGACGCGCCAACTCCTCGAGATTGGCAGCGTAGCCTACGCCCGCCTCCTGAGCGCGCGTGGGGTTCATCGAACGCGACCACACGACTGGGCGCAAGCCAAAGGCCTTGGCCCGCGCTGCGACCTCGCGCCCGATGGCGCCGTAGCCTGCGATGCCCATGCGCTTGCCGTGCAAGCCCTCGGCTCGCCCATACTCCGCGCGTTCCCATTTGCCGTCTCGCAGTGACTGAACGGCGTCAGGAATGCGTCGATCGAGCGCCACAACCATCCCCATGACGAGTTCGGCCACCGCGCTTGCGTTCTTGCCTGGGCAGTTGGCAACGTAAATGCCGCGCTCGCTGGCTGCTTTGACGTCGATGCTTGTTGTCTCGGCACCCGCGCGCACAACCAGGTGAAGCTGCTTGGCGTTCTCAATGGCTTTGGCGCTCACGCGGGTTGAGCGAACGACCAGTACGCCTATGCCGTCCAGTTTGGACTCTAGAGTTTCTCGGGTCATCTCCGGCTCGTAAACCACCTCCAAGGGAAGGGTGCGAAGCTCGGCGACGGCTTGGGGATGAAGTTTGTCAGCAATGAGGAGACGCATGTACGCAGAAGGTTAACTCAACCCATGCACGCGTCGCGAGATTTCGTCGCTCGTCGCGTGCGGTTCGGGGGCGGGCATCAGGGGCAGAGAAAAGCCTGAGAACTGCAGCGTGTTCTCACGTAGTTCGGCAAGCTCGCCGAGGTCGAACATCGCGTGTCGCGTGAACTTGGCCCACACATGCACGCCGGAAAGTGCGGCACCGATAAGCAGCGCGCCATCGATGCGCGTGTAGACTGCATTCACTTCCTGGGCGGTATCGTTCGAAAGGTTGGCGACAAGGTCCGCGCCATCGCAGGTCAGATGCGTCACCAAAAGGGGGGTGTCATCTACCTGCAGGTAGCTCCAGTCCTCGTCGTTCGCGAGTACGAAGCGGCCGTCGCGTGGGTGTACCTGCACCCATTTGGCAAACGCGCGGCTCATGCCGGCATGCGTTACGCGCTCGTCGGCATGCTCGAAGTGACCATCAGCGCACAGGCGTAGGGTCGATTCCCGACTGCGACCTGGCGGTGTAGGCATGTCGAACACATACTTTTTTGGCTGTGGACTCATGGCTTCAGGCCGCGCAAATACTCAGTGAGTATGTACGTGTCCTTTGCCCCCAGCGGCGCAAACTGCACACCGAAGCCTACGTTGTTGAGCCACCGCACCGTGCCTTGAAGCGAGAGCTCGTCGTGGACGATCAGCGGGCGCAGGCGCAGAACAATGGGGGTTCCGGCCTCGAACTTCGCTCGGGTCGTAATGAAAATGCCGCCCACGGACAAATCTGTTCCGGTGCCCGCGAAACTGTGCGCGGCGCCGAGTTCGGCATAGACGAGGTCGACTGCGACCATGCTGCGTACGTATCGTCGTTGTTCTGACATGCGACTGAACTCCAGTGATAGCATTGCACGGGATGTCGCGGCGACCATGGAAAAACACGTTGC
>JAYWGI010000299.1:0-2078 GCA_043779025.1 Myxococcales bacterium | reverse complement strand
TCGCCGCAATTCACAGGACACAATGTTTCATCACGCGCTACGCGCAATCAGCAACGGTGTCCCTGTGCCGCGGCGAATGCTTTGTGCATAGGCACGGTTAAGTTTCAGGGGGTTGCAGGCCAGGATGTGCGCATCACCGCCACCTCCGGCACGCCCACCGTGGCCTATCTTGTCTTCAACAGCCGCCGTCTTGGCGCGGCCTACGCCTCTGGAGACCCCACCGGAAGCGTGCGTAGCCGGCTTAGCGCAGACGGCGAATACTTTGTGATGATGCGAACTCGGAACTTATCCGCAGCCACCCTGAACGTGCGTGTGGATCTCGTGGTCGCCAGGGCCGTCTGCGGCAACAGTCGCAGGGATGCCGGCGAGCTCTGCGATGATGGCAATGCCACCGCGGGCGATGGGTGCAGTGCGACTTGCCAAACAGAGACGGGCTACACCTGTACGGGCACTGGCCCCGCGTCCTGCGCCCGGACGAGCGGGTGGGTGGAGGACAGCGCGGAAACCGCCGACGTTCGTGCTCTTCGGTCTCTCTTTCGGACAGGGACTTTTGAAGACACCCTTCGAATGTCCGCTGACGGACGCACCGCGCTAGTTCGCGGCGCCGTGTCCAACTGCGCTGGCTGCAGGCCATACGAGCTCGCCTTTGTATCGGTGTTTCGCAAAGTGGCTTCGGTGTGGGCGCTCGAACAAACAATATCGCTCGACTCAGATGACTCAGATAGTAACGACTCTGTTCAGCTTTCGGCGGATGGTTCTACATTTGCCTTCGCGGTCTGGCGGCAGGTGCAGGTGTACCGGCGAACAGGAAACGTTTGGGCCAGTGAAGCGAATCTGTCTGCAAGCAACTCGGAGGAGTTCGATGGCTTCGGCTCGACGGGCAGCAGCGTTTCCGTGTCGGCCGACGGCTCGACCATTGCGGTTGGCGCCCGCGGTGAGGATGGATGGGACACCGGCATCAACGGTGACCAGGGGAACGGGGCCGAGGCTAGCGGCGCTGTCTACGTGTTTCGTCGCGTCGGAGGGGCTTGGGCGCAAGAGGCCTACGTGAAGGCCAGCAATACTCATGAATACGACCGCTTTGGCAGCTCGGTAGCCCTCTCGGGTGACGGGAGCACCCTCGCAGTAGGTGCACCGTCCGAGAACTCGTCCACCACGGGAATCAACAGCACACCAAATGTTGTGGGATTTACAAATGTTGCGGGATTTAACAGCGGAGCCGTGTACGTCTTCCGGCGCTCGTCTTCCGATTGGGACCAAGAGGCTTATGTGAAGGCAAACGTGAGCACCCGCAACTTTGGAGACAGCCTTAAACTCTCCCCGGACGGCGGGAGGTTGGCAGTGTATGGACAGGCAGCCGACGAAAAAAGTGCGGCCGTGCACACGTTTGGACGCGCTGCGACAACGTGGACGCAAGATGGAAGCTTACAAAGCCTGTTGAGCGACGCAGTAGAGCGCGCGCGTGTGACGAAAATCATACTGAAAGATATGATGATGTCGGACGATGGAGCCCTCGTCGCCTTTCGCGTAATCTATGAAAAGGGAATATATCTTGACGTGGCAAGTCTGGTTGCGGGGCGTCGTAGCCGCTCGGGCTGGGGCGTAGAGAGTTTTCCTGAAAACTGGAAATACAGCGATAGCCTTTTTTTGGCCCGCGACGGGTCAACAGTCACACGTGAAAGGGCGGGGAGCGTGTTCGTGGCCCGCTACTACCCCTGAATCTGCAATGGGGCGCAGCGCTTCGCTTCGCCATGGCGAGATTCAACTTCCCGGAAACGTCAAGTAGGGCACTTCGCCACGGTGGGCGAGGTGCCCTTTGTGCGGTGTCGGTGGGCTGCGGCGTCGCATTCTCGAGACCAGGCGCATCTCCCAAAACGCCATCGCCGCGACGTGCGCACCCTGGCACGCGTGTCCTCGACCGTCCATCGCTTCGCTCCGCCCCGTGGACGACTCTTGAGAACAGACGCCCACGACCGCGGGCAAAAACTTTGGTAGGGCTGCGCGCATGTCCGCCGCCACCGTGTTTGCCAAAGTTGGCACTGAACTTCGTTTCGCCGCCGAGGAGGCCGAGACGCTTG
>JAYWGI010000298.1:0-5630 GCA_043779025.1 Myxococcales bacterium | reverse complement strand
CCAGCGGGGCGATCTGCAACCACTTTCCATGCATGGAATCAGCGCCTTAACGCATGGAGACATAAACCCAGTGTACCCAATAATTTGTATTTACCGGGTGGTGTGCCCACTATAGGTAGTGGTCGTCGCCACTTGACGCGCTAGATGAACCGAGTCCATACTGTGTGTACGTTCAGTGTAAAACAAGGGTTGAGACGGGGCTTCGGCCCACAAGCTGTGGACAAATTGTTGACTGTCTGTGGGGTACCCCCAGCGGACCAAAATTCGATTCTTAAAACGGGGCAAACACCATGACGATGCAAGACACCATGAGCAACACCGGGGCCGGGGCCGACACCAGCCCCAACACCACAACGCACGCATTGCCGGACAGCAGCTCAGCGTTCCCGGCCGCCATGAATTCGGAGTCTGCACCCCCAATGATGATGGCCGTCACCAAGCGCGACGGCTCGCGTGAGACTGTGGACCTCAACAAGATCGTCCGCGCCATCGGCCGTTGCGCCACGGGCATGCCCGGCGTGGACGCCATGCGTGTGGCCACCAAAACCATCAGCGGCCTGTACGATGGCGCCACCACGCGGGAACTTGACCAGCTCTCTATTCAGACGGCGGCATCCTTGGTGGTCGAAGAGCCCGACTACGCACGTCTCGCGGGGCGACTGCTTGCAACCTACATCGAAAAGGAGGTCTCCGGTCAGGAGATCCATTCGTTCTCGCAGTCTATCGCAATGGGCCACCGCCTGGGCTTGGTCAACGACCGCCTCGCGGCCTTCGTGAGCCGCAACAACCGCAAGCTCAACGACGCCATCGACAATTCGCGCCACCGCTTGTTCGAGTACTTCGGCCTGCGCACGGTTTACGATCGTTACCTGCTCAAGCACCCCACAGAGCGCACCGTTATCGAGACGCCGCAGCAGTTCTTCATGCGCGTCGCCTGCGCGCTCAGCGAGAATGTCACCGAGGCCTTGGACTTGTACAAGCTTTACTCGTCGCTCGAGTTTATCCCCAGCTCGCCTACGCTCTTTAATGCGGGTACGCGCCACGAGCAGCTCTCCAGCTGCTTCTTGCTCGATTCGCCCGAGGACGATCTGTCCAGCATCTACGAAAAGTACACCGACGTCGCCAAGCTCTCAAAGTTCTCCGGCGGCATAGGCCTCGCGTATCACCGTGTGCGCGCCCGCGGTTCGCTCATCACGAGCACCAATGGTTACTCCAACGGCATCATCCCGTGGCTCAAAACACTGGACGCCAGCGTTGCAGCCGTGAACCAGGGCGGCAAGCGCAAGGGCGCATGCTGCGTGTATTTGGAGACGTGGCACGCCGACATCGAGGAGTTCTTGGAGCTGCGCGAGAACACGGGCGACGACGCACGCCGCACGCACAACCTGAACCTCGCGAACTGGGTCCCCGATCTTTTCATGAAACGTGTCGAGACGGACGGCATGTGGTCGCTCTTCGACCCAAAAAACACGCCCGACTTGGTCGACATGTATGGCGCCGAGTTCGAGACGGCGTATGAGGCCTACGAAGCCGCTGGCAAGTACAAGCGCCAGGTCAAAGCCCGCGACTTGTATTCACGCATGATGCGTTCGCTCGCGCAAACCGGCAATGGCTGGATGACGTTCAAAGACCGCTCCAACCTCGCGTGCAACCAGACGGCTGTGAAGGGCCGCACCGTGCACCTCTCCAACCTATGCACCGAGATTCTCGAAGTCTCGGACAAGGACGAGACAGCCGTTTGCAACCTCGGTTCCATCAACCTCGGTCGTCACTACTCAATGACCAAGAAGACCTTCCATTGGGACAAGATCGAAGCCACCGTCAAAGTCGCTGTTCGCCAGCTTGACTTGGTGATCGACCGCAATTTTTATCCCATTCAGAGTGCGGCTACCTCCAACTCCAAGTGGCGCCCCGTGGGGCTGGGCATCATGGGCCTGCAGGATGTCTTCTTCATGATGGGCGTGCCTTTCGACAGCGCTGAGGCCCGCGAGATCTCCAAAAAGGTGCAGGAAGAAATCTACTTTCACGCCCTCACGGCGTCGGTTGAGCTCGCCATTGAGAAGGGCGCGCACCCGGCCTTCGCCGATACGCGCGCAGCACGAGGTGAGCTCCAGTTCGACGCATGGGGCGTTACGCCCACGGACACCGCGCGCTGGGAAGTACTCCGCGCACGCATCAAAACGCATGGCCTGCGCAACTCGTTGCTCCTTGCCATTGCCCCCACGGCCACCATCGCAAGCATTGCAGGGTGCTACGAATGCATCGAGCCCCAGGTTTCTAACCTGTTCAAGCGTGAGACACTTTCGGGTGATTTTTTGCAGGTCAACCGCTACTTGGTCAACGAACTCAAGAGGCTCAACCTCTGGAACGACGCCATGCGCGCCAAGATCAAAGTGGCGGAGGGCTCTGTGCAAGGCATCGAGGAAATACCCGAGGCTACGCGCGCCATCTTCCGCACATCTTGGGAGCTACCGATGCGCTCGCTCATCGACATGGCGGCCGATCGCGGCGCCTTCCTCGATCAGAGCCAGTCGCTCAATCTCTTCATGGAGAGCCCAAACATCGGGCAGCTGTCGAGCATGTACATGTACGCCTGGAAGAAGGGGCTCAAGACCACCTATTACCTGCGTTCACGCCCCGCGACGCGCATTGCCAAAGTCACCTTTGACGAGACCAGCCAAGCTGCGCCGGTGACTCAGAACTCTGTCGCGATTGCACCTCCGGCCTTTACGGAGGCCGAAGCCATCGCGTGCTCGCTTGAGAACCCTGAGAGCTGCGAGGCCTGCCAATGAGTATGGTGATGAACGACTTTACAAGTGCTGCTGCGCGCACGAGCGCAACGAAGGAGCCCACCATGAATCCAAACAACGCATCGGCCCGCCCTGCCAACATCTTGGATCCAGGCATGTGCCTGTCGTTACGCCCGATGGCCTACCCGCAGTTCTACGAGATGTACAAGGCGGCCATCAAGAACACGTGGACCGTGGAAGAGGTGGATTTTTCCTCGGATACCAACGACTTGAACAACCGCATGTCCGAGGCAGACCGGCATTTGATCCATCGCTTGGTCGCCTTCTTCGCCACGGGAGACAGCATTGTCTCCAACAACTTGGTGCTCAATCTCTACAAGCACATCAACGCCCCCGAGGCGCGGATGTACTTGTCGCGGCAGCTTTACGAAGAGGCGCTGCACGTGCAGTTTTATCTGACGCTGCTAGACACCTACATGCCCGATCCCAAGGAGCGCGAGAAGGCCTTCACGGCCATCGAGACCATCCCGTCGATTCGTCGCAAGGGTGAATTCTGTCTCAAGTGGATCGACAGCATCAACTCGTTGGAAAGCCTTCAGACCAAAGAGGATCGCCGCAAGTTCTTGCTCAATATGATCTGCTTTGCAGCGTGCATCGAAGGCCTCTTCTTCTTCGCGGCCTTTGCCTACGTGTACTTCTTGCGTTCACGCGGGTTGCTTCATGGGCTTGCCGGGGGCACCAACTGGGTGTTCCGCGATGAGAGCGCGCACATGGTTTTCGCGTTCGAGGTCGTGAAAACAGCGCGCCTGGAGGAGCCCGACCTGTTCGACGATCGCATGAGCCACGATGTGCAGACGATGGTCCAAGAGGCCATCGACTGCGAAACGCAGTTCGCCGAAGACTTGCTCAGCGGCGGCGTTGCCGGGCTGAGCGTGGTCGAAGTGCGTCAGTACTTGGAATTTGTGGCCGATCAGCGCTTCCAAATGCTGGGCATGCCCAAGAGGTACAACGTCAAAAACCCGTTCCAGTTCATGGACCTGCAAGACGTACAAGAGCTCGCAAACTTCTTCGAGCGCCGCGTGTCGGCCTACCAAGTGGGCGTGACAGGCGACGTGAGCTTCGACGAAGCATTCTGAGGGCTGTGTGCATGATGCACTGAGACCGCACCAGGACAGCACTGTCCTGATGCGGTTGTTGGTTTGGCGCATTTTCGCAGTAAATTCGAAGCTGGCACGCCGATTGCTGCGTGGAACGTATGAAAATCCTCCTCACTGCTTCCGTTCTTTTGGCGCTGGACATGGCGCCCGGTGCGGCTTGCAATTGCGCCCCGCACGACCACACGCTCTCTCCGTTGAATCCTCGGGATGCAGGTGACGCGGGGGACTCCGCCCCAACCTGTAGGCCGGCACCGGTGCGCCAGGACCTACGCATCGAAGAGCAAGTTGGCGTTGAGGCCGCGGCGAACGCCTCCAGAGTCGTGATCTGTGCGGCCGGGTCCTGTGTCTCGCTGCGTGCGCTGCGCGCGGTGCGGGATTCGGGGCCTGCGCTACTGGACTTAGACGACACAGCCGTTGAAAGTGACGCCTCCGGGCAAGCGATTCGTTGGGGTTTGGGATCATTCGGAAGTTTGCTCTCCGTGAACAGGCAAGAGCAGAAGGGAGGGGTCAGGCTTCTCCTCGATGCTTCGTTGCTGCCAGCCAGAGAACCTGGCACAGTGCTGCCCGTGACCATCACGCTTTCGGATGCGAGTTCGACCCCGCTCGCCGTGGTGCGCGGACAGTTTAGGTACCGACACGAGCTGCTGTTCGGGTATCGCGAAGACACGTGCGGTGGCGCGCGGTACGAGGTGACGTGGCAAGCCGAACACAGGGACGCAAGTTAACGTGTGTACTACAGTCACCCATGTGCTGTGGCGAACTGTAACCTAGGGATTGTACGTCGTGTGGGCGCCGAAGCGCTTGCTCGTGGAGGGCCAAGAGAGCCCGCGCACATGACGCTCAACGCAGGATGCGACCGCGGCGTTTGGCGGCTTTACCTCGGCGCTCACACCCATCGCGCGGCCATTGCGCACCGCGACATGAACTTTGACAACGCTACCGTGTGAGGCTCCGCAACCCAGGACATACGCGCCGTTGCTCAGTGGTGCTCCGAGGTCGCCGTCGGAAAGGTCTCGCGCACCCGCGGTTGCCGACATGTCCTCCGCCACATTGAGCGCTGCCTCGTACGACATACCGCTCGCGAACCCACCGCCGCCGCCGCCGCTGCCTGCGCCTCCCACGGGCTTGGGCTTGCCCTTGAGGCCGCCGCTCACCTCGATGTCTACGTTGCCGCTTTCGGCGAGCTCTGCGCGCTTCTGCGCGGCGTCTCGCGCCTTGACTTGCCAAACCACCACGCCAAGCACCAGGAGTACCAAACCTACGCCGCCGTAGAGCAGGGTGCGCTTGTTGCCTTGAGCCTCCGTGGCGTCGAGCACGGCCACCTGCTCACGCTCAACGCGTGCCAATTTGGCGACCTCCGCCACTTGCGTGAAGGGGGCAAAGTCCGGCCATTGCCCGATGGGCGCACGTTTGCCGCTTGTCTCATCACGGAGGTCATCGGCTGGGCCAAACTGCCCCGCTGCGATTTGCTGCAACAGCTCGGCGCCGCGGAATGGACCGTGATCCATGTGGTCTTTGGAAATTACAAAGCGCGCAACAGGGTCGGCGTCCATGCGGGCCTTGATGTCGCCCAGAGCGTCTCCTGTATCCATGTAGCCCGCAGATGACCCCGCAGCGGGGGGCGGTCCAGATGCCCCTGCCATGCTGACATCGATTCCAAAATCGTCGTCTGCGGGTGGAGGTTCAAGCGTGCTGAGCACACCCTCTAAGGCCGAGGCGAGTG
>JAYWGI010000297.1:0-2086 GCA_043779025.1 Myxococcales bacterium | reverse complement strand
GCAAAGGCCCGCGCAAGGGTGTTCTTGCCCGCGCGAAGAAAGACTGAGCGGAGTTAAGTCATGGCACAATCAAAGACCGCCTCCAAGGGCAAGACCGTGAAGAAGAAGGTCAAAAAGAACGTAGGAACGGGCATCGCCCACATCCAGTCCACGTTCAACAACACCGTGATTACCATCACGGATGTGAACGGCAACGCCATCTCCTGGTCGTCTGCTGGTTCGCGTGGCTTTAAGGGCTCACGCAAGAGCACGCCCTTCGCCGCACAGCTCGCCGCTGAGGAAGCAGGCCGCAAGGCCATGGAGCATGGCATGCGCACTGTAGCAGTGTTCGTGAAAGGCCCAGGCACCGGCCGCGAAAGCGCTCTCCGCGCTTTGCAGACCGTTGGTTTCCGCGTCACGGTCATCCGCGACGTTACCCCTGTTCCGCACAATGGGTGCCGGCCCCCAAAGCGCCGCCGCGTCTAAAGCGCAAAACGCCCCGGCTGCACGGGGCGTATCGTCGCTTGGGCGTGCTCGCGTACTTATGTGCGCTCCGCGTGTCCTTTCGCTAGCTACGCCCCTTTCGCTCGGGGCGTTTTTTGCGTTTTGTAGATCTTGGTTTGGGGCTCGCGGCCTTGCCGCTGGCTTTGAGAGTTGTGCTCGCGGCTATGCCGCTTGTGCTTTCGCGCTTTGCGCGCTTGTGGAGAGGGCATTGCTCGCGGCTTTGCCGCTTGTGCTCTCGCGCTTTGCGCGCTTGCCGAGAGTGTTGCCGCGTTGTCTAGGCAAGCCAGCTTGTCGGATGCTGGCTTTTTGCTCTTTACTGTAGCGGGCCATTCTGTTGGGGTTCCACGCATGATGAGGCTCGTCGCTATTGTGCTTGGCGCTATCTTCTTTGCGGGGTGTGGCTTAGGGGGGCCCCCGGTGCGCATGCCCCGCGAATCACCATCGCAGCATTGGGGGCAAGCGACGGTTGTCGCGCCGCAGCTCTATGAACGCGGGCTGATGCTTGCTGGGGGCCGGCAGCGTCATGTGCTGTCGAATCGTCCCGGGGTGACTTCCGAGCCGGTCATTGTGGTTATCGATGGCTCGGGCTGTGGGTCCACGGTGGTGAAGAACGGGGATGGTTCGCTTAATGAAAGGTTTTGGGGTCAGATCACCGCGTCGTTCGGTGCTCAATACCGTATCGTCTCTATCGAGAAAGCTGGCGTTGCGCTGTTTGCGGACGCGGACGACGGAGGCCCTGACTGTTCGGCCCTGTACCAGCAGCATGCATCGCTTGAAGAGCGGATCCTGGAGCAGGAATCGTTAATTTCCGCGCTGGTTGCGGAACGTCCTGAGCTGGCCGGACGGATTGTGGCGATTGGACAGTCGGAGGGGGCTGTTGTCGCTGCATTTCTTGGGAAAAACTCCGGGCTCCGTGCGATCGGCGTGTTGTCCGGCTTGGGCCCATCTCAAGCCTTCGATTTCGCGCTCATGTTTCGAAAGCGCAGCAGGGGAGGTAACCCTTCCAACATTGAGGCGTCCGTCGAGAGCTGCCTTGCCTCCATCCGGGATATTTTGAGCAGCCCTCAGCGCACCGACAAATTTGTCTGGGGTCATTCGTACAAGCGCTGGGCGAGCTACATCTCTAAGCCGGTTTCTGAGGCTCTGGCCGGGTCCAGTGTTCCAACCTTCGTGGCCCACGGGTCGGAGGACTCATCGGCTCAAATTGAGGGCTTCGACTACTTTACAGGTTGAGATGATGCGTGCCGCAAGGAGAAACGTTGTTTTTCGTCGCTACCCGGGCCTCAATCACAGCTTTCGCGAGTGCGCGTACGGCGAGGAGGATTGTTCTTCTAAGCCGCTTAAGTTCTCGATTGTCCTTAAGGATTTAAGCACCTGGCTGGCGGGTCAGTAGGAGCGTCCCGGGCGCAAGTCGATGAGCGCCCAAGAACGACCTTGATCCCACTGTGCCACTCAAAACTGCAACGCGTCGTAGCTCATGCGCACGCCTGCACCCACGCTGTTGATGGCGGCTTCGCTGAGCAAATCACCTTTGATTTCCACGCCGATGCGCAGGGCGCCTCGGATGTACGGGAAGGCGGTGAGGCCGGCGTAGTAGCCAAAG
>JAYWGI010000296.1:0-22582 GCA_043779025.1 Myxococcales bacterium | reverse complement strand
AAAGAGGCCATTGGGTTAGGCAAAGACGGCAAAGAGGTCTTCCTGAAGGACATCTGGCCTACACAGGCGGAGGTCAACGATGCCATGAGCCGCGCGCTTTCGCCCGAGATGTTCAAGCGCGTGTACAGCGATGTCTACGCCGGCGACGCCAACTGGAGCGGTTTGCAGGTGGACAAGAGCGAGCGCTTCGCGTGGGAGCAGAACTCGACCTACGTCAAGCACCCCCCCTACTTCGAGGGCATGACGGCCGAGCCCGCGGGCGTCATGCCCATCAAGGGCGCGCGCGTGCTCGCATGGCTTGGAGACAGCATCACCACCGACCACATCTCGCCCGCGGGCAACATCAAGAAGGATGGCCCTGCAGGCAAGTATTTGGCCGAGAAGGGTGTAGAGTCCAAGGACTTCAACTCTTACGGATCGCGCCGCGGCAATCATGAGGTCATGGTGCGCGGCACCTTCGCCAACATTCGTCTGAAGAACCTGCTTGCTCCCGGCACGGAGGGCGGCGTGACACGGCACTTGCCCTCAGGCGAAGACATGAGCATCTTCGATGCGGCCATGAAGTACGAGGCCGAAGGCGTGCCGGTGGTCATCTTGGCCGGCAAAGAGTACGGCACAGGCTCGAGCCGCGATTGGGCCGCCAAAGGGCCAAAATTGCTAGGAGTCAAGGCGGTCATCGCCGAGAGCTTCGAGCGCATCCATCGCTCCAACTTGGTGGGCATGGGCATCTTGCCGCTGCAGTACAGCGAGGGCGAGAATGCCGCATCGCTCAAACTCAGTGGCGAAGAAATCTTCGAGATCGTGGGCGTGCAGAACGCCATCGAGACCGGCTTCTCGGCGGGCCGCATGCTCACAGTGCGGGCAACATGCACCGATGGAAGCGTGAAAGAGTTTAGCGCCAAAGCGCGCATCGATACGCCCGCCGAGGTGCAATACTACAAGCACGGCGGCATCTTGCTGTACGTGCTGAGACAATTGTTGAAGAGCTGACAAAAACCAAGTGGCATCCGCGGGGCGTCGTGGGTGGTGTCCTTCGGGCGCGTCTCGTTTCTTGCACGCCTGAAGGCGCGCACCCCGCCGCAGGAAGCGGGCGGGGTTCTCGTCGAGCTCGCCTACCAAAGCGTAGGCGTCACTCGCCGACGCGCTAGTCTCGCGGCGCCGCTTCGTCTTTGTTGCTGGTTGGGTCGCCCGCTTGGCCTCGCGAGTTGGTGCGGAGCTATTTGGGGACGATGGCCGTTTGGCCGTTGCCTACGCACCTGCCCCAGGTGCGCTCGTCACCACAGAGCATGTCGCCGCCTTCACAGAGAGTGTCGCCGTTGTCGAGGTGCGTCTTGATGCTGCACACCACCTTCGCTCCAATGTCAGCGCAGATGCAGCCTTCGCGTTGTGCGCTGCAGGCGGCGGCGCCTGCTTCGATAGGCGCAACGCTGGCCGCCCGCGTTCCGACGTCGTCGCTCCCGCATGCAATGAGGAGCCCTAGGGCGAGCGACCCAACAACACCGTGGCGAAACGCAAGCGGATGGGGGAAAGCGAATGACATCCTCTAAGCGTGCAGCATGTTCCGCAGCGCGGCACGGTACCGCGGCAAATAGCGGCGAGTTGTAGTTAAGTCCATGCGACACGCAGCACCTCACCGAGGCGCGGTGAAACGAGGGCGCTAGCTCGGCCGTTGCACCAGAACCTCTTGCCGCATCGCCCACAGGTCCAACACCTTCACTCCGCGTCCGCGAAGCTTGCGCGCAGGGTCGTCCAGGACACTCAGCGCAGCAAGTGGCGCAAGTGTGGCTAGGGTGGCCGCACTCACGGCCAGCGGCCAGGGCAGCCACACAAAGCACGTCGCGAGCAGCAGCAACCACCAGGCCACAAACGCCATCGCACCAACGCCCAACTTGTAGGTTGAAACCACGTCGCGTCCGCCCTCCGCCGTGCGCGATGCAATCGGGTTCACCAGCTTGTACGGCGGCATGTACGCGAGCACGCCCAGCCAACCCATCATGCGCCAAACGAAGTTTGCACGTGCGCCCGAGTCTCTGTGCAGATTGCATAGATCGGTGTCGGTTACATCCGCGCTGCGAAGTGCTGCCGTGTAACGAACAAGACGCTCCGTTGCGGTCGCATCCATGTTTGCCGCCGCACGTGAGCGGGCGTGTGCATAGGCCTGCGCCGCACTAGGCGCATCCGCCTCGTTGGCCAGCATTTCCGCATGGGTTGCGGCGCAGGCAAAGGCCTCCGTGGAGCGGGCTTCCACCATGAGCGCGCGCATGCCTCGGTGCATTGCGTCCTTCATTGAGGCGACATCGAGACGGCCTTCAGAGTCCGTGAAACCACTGGCGTCTTTGCGATCGCCGCAAGCCATGAGCACGCGTGACCGAAACAAATCTTTGGCGTCGTAGTGCAAGGCCACGGGCAAAAACCCTAGGTCGCGGCCCCCCGCCTCCCACGCCTTGGCGAGCATGCGCGCCGCGCCGGATCGCAGTGCGAGCAGGCGATGCTCGTCGTGACTGATGCCCTCGGGAAAGAGTAAGATGTTGCCGCCTATCGCCAGGTGCGTTGCTACCCGCGCGAACATCGCGTCGTTGTCGGTGTCGCTTCCCTTGCCAGTGTCTTGCTTACGGAGCACAGGCACGGCGCCGGCCGCGTTCAAGATCTGTTTGAGGCCGGGCACCTGCCACAGCGTTGACTTCGCAAGTGGCGCCGCATGGCACGGGATCTCGGTGAGCACGACTACGGGGTCGAGCAAGCCGTTGGGGTGATTGGCGACGAACACCGTGCCGCGCGTGCTTGCCGGAGGCATGGCGCCCACCGTCCATACGTCGCGAAAGTAGAGTCCGCGCACCCAGCGAAACACGCCGCGAAGGCAATTGCCGGGGGGTGGTGCAGAGTGCACGTGTTTCTTTAGCGGTACTCTGCGGTCCAAGCGAGGCAGCGGTCCCACATTTCGGCGGCGAGCTCGTCATCCAAAGCCCCCTTGGAGGCCTGCTTGAGCTTGCTCTTGTCGTAGTAGAGCCCTGTCTCATGGGCGCACGCGGGGCTGGTTGCACAATACAAGGTGGTCAGCGCGCCCTGCTCCTCCGTGATCATCATCGAGGTCATGAGTTTGCGCAAAGGCGCCCACACGTGGCGCCACACGTCGGTGGCAACCACGCCCGGATGCAGAGAATAGGTGCGAATATGCTTGTGCTGCGTGCGATTGTTGAACTCGCGCGTGTGAAGCACATTCGCGAGCTTGGAGACGCTGTACTCCGGCAAGCCCGTGCGGCTGGCGGTAGGGCGCTTCTGCGCTTCCCAGTCGATGGCCGAAAACTTGCGGTAGTGCGCACGGCTGGCCACGTTGACGATGCGTGCCTCGGGTGACGCCCCCACCGCGTTTTCTAAGAGTGCAGTATACAAGAAGGGGGCCAACGCATTGGTTCCGAAGGCGAGTTCAAAGCCTTGGGCGGTCTCGCCGCAAGCGCCTGCAAGGCCCGCGTTGTTGATGAGCAAGTCGATGCGTGGATGCTTGGCGCGTAGCTCAAGGGCGGAGGCGCGCACCCTGGCGAGGTCGTTCAAGTCCAGGCCAGAAAACTCCGCACTGCCGCCAGCTGCGGCAATTCGCTCCAGTACGGGCGCTGTCTTCTGGGCATTGCGACAGGCCAAGATCACATGGGCTCCACGTGCGGCAAGTGCCTCGGCGGTGACCTTCCCAATGCCGCTGTTGGCGCCCGTTACAACGGCCACTTTGCCTGCAAGATCTTTGGCTGGGCTCATGCGCGAAGCCTACCCGCGCGGACGGTGCCCGCCCAAACAAAAAGGCGTCCGCTAGGTGGCTAGGGAAAAGCCTGTGCGGGCTTGGCGCGGTCGAACAAGAAATGAAAGTCGCCCCGCAGATGTCCACGGCAGGGGGGCGGCGGACCATCGGAGTTTGGGCAGCTTTCTCGCGGATCCGCGAAGTAGAGATCCATGTCGGCGTGGCTCAGACGCTCCGCGTCGTCGCGGCTGGTCGTGTCACCGTTGAACACCGACGAAAAGGTCATCGTGCTCTTGCCTCGCGGCAACGCAGCGCGCGTGGCGGCGCAACGGTTTGCGGGGGTGAGCATGGTCCGGCTCTCCGCCGCGCCCACGCATTCCCCGGCTGAGCCCAGTTGTACTTCGGAGAGCGCGTATAAAGCCACGTTCTCCGTTTTGCATGTGTGTTCCAAGTAAAGTGTGGCGTGCAGCGACGCCGGCGAGGTTACGGGTTTGGGCGCCGTGTTGAGGGGCGTGACGTCAGGGCTCAGTCCCACCTCAAGGGCCGTGCCCAATTGCTTGCGCACCGAGTCAATGTCGTCGACCAAAATGGCCAAGCCATCGCTACGGGCGTAAGCGTCACTGCCGCGCTGCATGCGTATGTTGAGCTGTCGTCGGTAAGGCGATGCCGCGAAGTAGTCAGGCTCCAAGTTGAAGGCGCCGCGCCAACAGAAAGGCGCGTCGATTTCTCCCGTGAGCCGGCCACGGTCGAGCGAGGTTCCGCAAGCGGAAAGCAGAAGGGCGGTGCTCCAAGCGGGCGCGGCTACTCTCGCCCATTTCACGACCAAGCCTCTACAATGCGGCCACCGCCAAGGACGCGCTCACCGAGGTAAAACACTGCCGTCTGCCCCTTGGCAACAGAACGAACTGGGGCGTCGAAATGCGCGAGCACGTGGGTCCCGTCGTCTGCAAATCGCAGCTCTGCAACGGCGCCCTCATGCCTGTATCGCACACGTACTTTGGCGCGCATGGGCAGGCTCACGCCCGGAGCCAAGTGCACGTCCTCGACCCGTGCGACATAGCTCCCTAGGGACTGTGCATCGCCCAAGTGTACGTCGCCAGTAACCGCATCGATGGCCCGCACGAACACCGGTGTGCCCAAAGCTACGCCCAAACCTTTGCGCTGCCCCACCGTGTAGTGATGGACGCCCGCGTGCTGGGCCACCACTTGGCCCTCTGCGTTGAGCATCCGCCCTGGCCGCCGCTTGCTTGGGTCCAGACGTTGCTCCACAAACTGCGCGTAAGCGTGGTCCCCTGCGCCTACGAAGCAAAGCTCCTGGCTCTCGCCTTTGGTCGCGCCAGGCAAGGCGCGTGCTACGGCCTCGGCGCGCACTTCGGCCTTGGTACTGTGGCCAAGCGGGAACAAGAACTTGTCGACCAACGCAGGCGGGCTCGCGTACAAAAAATAGCTTTGGTCTTTGCGCTTGTCCAAGCCCTCGACCAAGAACGCGCGGCCCTCGGCGTCGCGCTCCGTGCGCGCGTAGTGGCCGGTCGCGATGCGCGTGGCTCCTAGCCTGCGCGCGATGTCTTGCAGCTCGCCTAGCTTGACGCTGCGGTTGCACGCAGTGCAAGGGCTTGGCGTTTCGCCGGCGGCGTAGGAATCCACAAAGGGCACCACGACCTTCTCCGCGAAGAGCTCGCGTCGATCGAAGGTGTAGTGCGCAAAGCCGAGCGCATCGGCGACGCGCTTGGCGTCGTACTGGTCCTCAGGGGCGCAGCACTTGCCATGGGAGCCCGCCTCGCCCGCATCGGGGTAATCCCACAGATGCAAGGTTACGCCGACAACGTCGTAACCCTCGCTCACCAAGCGCGCGGCAGCAACGGACGAATCGACGCCGCCGCTCATAGCGACCAGGACGCGCTCTTTAGACTCCGCGAGAGAAAGCATGTGCTTGCGTCGTGGTTAGCGCAAAAGAGCGGGCGTTAGAGACACAATCTGCGTTAGGCTGATGCAGCTCCATCGATGCCCATTTCCGTTCCCAACGAAGCCGTTATCCCGCCGGGTACCGTGCTCCTCGACAAGTACGAGGTAGTACGAGAGCTGGGCCGTGGTGGCATGGCAGTGGTGTACGAAGCCATGCACCGCGGCCTAGGCCAGCCCATCGCCGTGAAGGTGCTTGCCGCCGAACTTATCAAGTCCTCGGTGGTCAAGGAGCGCTTCATCCGGGAGGCGCGCGCCGTGGCTGCGATCAAGAGCGCCCACATCGTCGATGTGTACGACACGGGGGTACTGGCCGACGGCCGCCCCTACATCGCAATGGAGCTTCTGCGAGGAGAAACGCTGTATGAGCGCCTTGCCTCCAAGGGGCGTATCGACGCGACCGAGACGGCCGCCATCGTGCGCGACTGCGCGGCCGGATTGCAGAATGCACATGACGTGGGCATCGTTCATCGCGACCTAAAACCCGAGAACATTTTCTTGTGCGTCGGCCCTTCGGGTCAGCAAAGCGCCAAGCTGTTGGACTTCGGGCTCGCCAAAGTTCACACGGCCATGGGGGAGGAAGCGGGCAGGCTTACGCGCGATGGCGCCGTGTTTGGCACGCCCGCGTACATGTCCCCAGAGCAGCTCAAGGGCCAGGCGTCGGTCGACCACCGCGCCGATCTTTGGGCGTTAGGATGCATCACGTACGAGTGCCTCACGGGCCGCTCGGTGTGGGCCACCAACCAGAGCATGGCCATGACGTTTGCGGCCATTGCCACTGCGGCGCTTCCTGTACCCACGGACTTCAGGCCCGACGCTCCGCTGGCCTTCAATGACTGGTTTACACGCGCACTTCAGCGCGATCCTGCCAAACGTTTTCAGTCGGCGCGCGCGCTCTCGGAGTCGCTGGCCTTGGCGTTCTCTTCGGACCTGGTCTCGGTCGATTACGGATTGCCCGCCCCTGGCAACGCGTTCGATGTGCGCGATGAGCCGGCCGTCGCCTCGGGGCCCGTGCCAATCGTCACCACCATCATCCGCAAGGGCGGAACAGCAGGGCTTGTGGTGGGCGCCTTGGGCCTGGTGGTGGGTGTAGGCGGTGTATCTGCATATTACATGGAGCACAAGAAGCACGATCGCGACGTCGCCGATGTACGCGCGGCCACCGGAACACAGAGCGTAATGGGTGCCGCGCGAGTGCAGACTGCACCTACCTCGAACGCGCCCGCTGCGGTTGGAGCCATGCCCTTGTGGGCGAAGCAGCTTGCCGAAGGGCAGCGCCGTCTTGCGGGCGGCGACTCCGCGGGCGCTGCGCTCAGCTGGCGTGAGGCCGCCGCGAGTGGTGCGGCCTCCTCAGCCACGGGCTTGCTCGAACAACTCAAGGTGGCGTCTACCGGATCGGGCGCGTGTAGCGTCGCGGCGCTTGGGCATCCGCGTCCAGCCACCTCGCGTTCGGCCGGTAGGCCTGCAGTTGTGGCAACGAAGGCCGGTGTACTCGTCGCATGGACGGACGATCACGAACACGCAGGGCATGAGCACGTGTACGCATCCCTGCTCGGTGAGGACCTGCAGTCGGCGACCGCTTCCACCACCGACTTGTCGCCGGAGGCCGACAGTGCGTTTCGCCCCTTCTTTTTGCAAGACGGCGATGAAACGGCGTTGGTTTTTGCCGACCGAAGTGGTCAAAAACCCGGCATTTATACTCGATTTATCGACGCGGAGGCACACCTTTCGGGGGAGCTTGTGCATGTAGGGGGCGACAAGCCCTTCACCTACTACGTGCACGCGCATCGCAGCCAAGCGGGTTACCATTTCTTGTGGGAGGACGATCGCGACGGAGCGCCGAATATTTTTTTGACGCATACGGATGCGCGCTTGGTGCCCGAGGGGGGCGTCCGCCGTGTGACCTCGTTTGCCGGTTCGGGCCCTCTTGCGCGTGTGCCTCGGTATGTCAGCGGTGCGACCGCCGATGGCCAATTGGTGCTCGGCTACGCGCTCGAGTCGGGCCGCGGCAAGGTCGCGCTGGAGGCGCTCTCGCTCGCCTGGCCGGTCGAGAGCTTACCTCCTGCATCCGCGCATGCGGTGAGCAAGCGCGAGCGTGCGGGCACTGTCACGGTACTGGCGGACAACAAGGTAGATGCGCCGCTGCTCACATGCGAAGGCGCTGATTGTTACGTGGCGTGGCAAGCGGTGCCGGCCGGCGTGCACGTGACGCGTTTCAATCCGCGCACCAAGAAGCGATCGTGGGACAAGCTGGTCAGTGCCAAAGGCACCACTCCTTCCATTGTAGCCAACGGTCAGGGCGGCATCGTCCTCGCGTTCGTCGAGTCGGGGACCGTGCGCATCGCCAACGTGACGCCCCAGGGGGTCGCACAACCTGGAGTGTTTGCGAAAACATCGGTGACGCAACACCGCCCCTATTTGGCGCCAGGCCGTCAGTTGGGCGAATGGTATGTCGCGTGGCTTGAGATGGAAAACATGCATCTTGAGCCCTATGTCGCCAAGCTCCGCTGCCCCCGCTGAGGTGCCGCCCCGCGCACAGGCGCAAGGCGAGCGTGCGGCCTCGGCGTGGAGATGGGCCGCTGGGGTGACGCTCGCCATGGGACTGGCCGCGCGTTTGCCCTGGCCCGCCGCGGCTGGCACCGCTGTTACGTGTGTCTTCTTTGCAGCTGTGTGGCTCGCTGTGTGGCGCAGAAGCGACGAGGTGGTACGGAGTCACGGGCTGAGTTTGGGTGGCCTGATGATGTATGAGCGCCCGCCACTCCGCGAGATGCTTGGCGCATGGGGCCGTTCGCTGCTTTGGGCGCTTGCAATGTCGGCGGCTGTGCTGGTGCCCTTTGCGCTTCTGTGGCGCCCGGTGGTGACTGAGCTGCATTGGACGGGGCTGCACGCGTTCGAGTGGCGTCGCTCGTGGGGCGCCTGGGGGCAGGCCGCAGCATCGCAATTATGCGTGGTGGCATTGCCCGAGGAGGCCTTGTATCGCGGCGTATTACAAACGCGTTTCGAGCGCAGTTTTCCTCGCGGAATGCCCGTGCTTGGTGGCGTCATCACGTTGGGCAATGTCCTGACGTCCGTGGTGTTTGCGGTGGGCCACGTGGTCACGCGCACCGACCCCGTGCATCTACTTGTCTTCTTCCCGTCGCTGCTTTTCGGGTGGTTGCGCACGCGCACCAAGAGCATCGAGTCGGGAATGTTTTTTCATGCATTCTGCAACTTGCTCTCCGAGTGTCTCTTTGAGGGCTTTCTAGGCTAGAGGTCTGGAGCCCATGTTTCGTCTCGCAGACCCTGTGTATATTGCAGCCAAGGCAGCGATCGCGACCAGCGCGGCCGTTGTGCTAGCGCCCGCGGTAGGCGCACACGACCCGCTCTCGGCGGGCTTCGTCGCCATTGTGTGTGTGGCCCCAAGTGCGCGCTATGGGCTCCGCAACGGGTACGAGCAGTTCGTGAGTTCGCTCGTAGGCTGCTTGTGCGCGGGCATGGTCTTGCTGGCGCATCCGCCGGCCATGGGCGCGTGGTGGGCCCTGGCGCCCAGCATGGCGGTGGCCATTTGGATCTGTTTTAAGCTGCGTTTTCCCAGCGGCTACTTCGTGGCGGGGTTCAGTGTGCTCTACATGCACTTGGTGCCCTATGCGAGCGCGCGCGTTGCTGCAGGCGAGCGCATGGCGGCCGTGCTCGTGGGCATAGGCTGCGCGACCTTGGTCAACATCGCGGCGCAGGCCTTGGACTTCCCGCGCATTCTCAAGCGCCGCATGGCTAAGGCCGAGGCGGCGGTGTCGGCTGCCGAGCAGGCAGTTGAGGGTGACTGGCGGGACGCCCTGGTGGCCACATCCGAGCTCTTGGGTGACTTGGCGGTGGCCGCGCAGGAACGCGGCTTTCCCGGCGCCGCCCGGGTGCGTGCGGTGGCTGCTGCAAGCTTGCCTGAGGCGCAAGCGCTGGAGCTGCGTGCAGTGGCTGTGGCGAGCCGCGCGGCGAGCTAGATTCCATCGCTACGGGCAAGCCCATCGAAGTGCACGCAGGAACGGGGGCGGTAGGATTTCCCTCGCCGCCCCCGTTCAAATTGTGTGCTCTACACGCTTATTTCTTGGCGCCTTCGATGAGCGACAAGAAGGTCAAAACGCCGTGGCCAGTGCCCGAGCGCGGGTCCCATCGGGTAACTTTGTCGGCCATCGCGGGGCCGGCGATGTCGGCGTGAACCCAGTGTTTTGTCTCACCAATGAATTCGCGCAGGAAGAGCGCGGCGGTGATGGAACCGCCCCAACGATCGCCCACATTCTTGAGGTCGGCGAACTCGCTCTTGAGCTGATCTTTCTGATCTTCGAGCAAGGGCATGCGCCACATCTGCTCGCCCGATGCCTTCACGGCCTCGTCGAACACCTTGGCGGTGTCTTCAGTGGAGGCGTACCAGCCGGAGCAAGTGGTGCCCAAGGCCACGACGGCCGCGCCGGTGAGCGTCGCGTTGTCGACCAAGAAGTCGGGCTTGAGCTCTACCGCGTAGGTGAGTGCGTCGGCCAAAATGAGGCGGCCCTCCGCGTCGGTGTTTTGGATCTCCACGGTCTTTCCGTTGTAGGAGGTCCAGATGTCGCCGGGGCGGTACGCGTTACCTGCCGGCATGTTCTCCGCAAGCGGCATGATGCCGTGCACTTCGATGTCGGGGCGCAGTGCCGCGACGATCTGCATGAGCCCGAAGACGTTGGCTGCGCCCGACATGTCGTGCTTCATGTCCTGCATGCCGGCGCCGGGCTTGATGCTGATACCGCCAGTGTCGAACGTCACACCCTTGCCAACGAAGACGAACTTTTTGCCGCCGGGCTTCGCGCTCTTTGGCACGTAGCTTAGGTGCACCATGCATGGTTTGCGATCGCTGCCGCGGCCGACCGCATCGAGCAGCCCCATCTTCTTGCGTACGACCTCTTTGTAGTCGAGCACTTTGCAAGTGAGGCCTGAGCTCTTCGCCATGGCCTTGGCGCGCGCCGCGAATGAGTCGGGGTAGATCACGTTGGGTGGCTCGTTGGACAAGTCGCGTGCCACATTGACGCCCGCGGCGATGGCCAAGCCTGCATCAATCAAGGCCTTGGCGTTGGCTGGTGCTTTGCCAACGATGATGAGCTTGATGCTTTCGAGGACCTTCTTGGGTGCCCGGTCGCCAGTGAAATAGCTGCTAAAACGATAAGCGCCCAGCTCCAAGCCCTCGGCTGCAGCGCGCAGATGGGGCCCAAAACTTTCGGGTACTTGCACAACGATCTCGGTGGCCTTCTCGGCGTTTGCAACGCGAGCAGCTTTGGCCAAGGCGGTACGCACACTCGCCGTGGTGGGGGCGTCTTTGCCCAAGCCCACAAACGCTACTTTGGATTGGGCGGTATGGCCCAGGCTTGCCACCACGCAGGTGCTGTCCTTCTTGCCGGCGTACTCTTCGTTCGCGAGCGCATTCATGAGCGTGCCGCCAAAAGCTGCATCGAGTTCCGCAAGCTCCGCGGGCGCTGCGCCCTTCTTTTTGGCTGCGGTCCACTCGCCAACCAAGACCACAAGTAAGCTGGCCTGGGTGGCGGCAGCCTTGGAGGAAACGACCGAAATTTTCATGCCCATGATCGCAATGACCTTTCCTTGTTCTCGCAGCAACTCTCGGCATCTAAAACGCGCCTAGAGAGCCCACAGCAAAACACGCGCTTAGTGAGCGGAGCTTAGTCCACGCAGCTTCGCAGGTGAAGTCATGAGTGCGGTGGTGTAGCGTTGCGGCAAACGATGCGCGATTTGGCACTTTTTGGCTCGGCCTCTCTGTTCTGCATCCTGGTGGCAGGGTGCGGTGAGCCACGCCTATCAAACGCGGTGGGACCCCGTGATTACCTGGCCTCGGACTACGGCGACGTATTGTCCAAGTGGACGCGGTCGGGCGGGCTGTTGGACTTTTCGGATGCGGACGACCATTTAACGGTGACCGCCACGTACCAGGCATGGGATTTTCGTTGGGCGTACGACGAGCGCTACGCCGACGACTTTCGCCTAAGCGCAGAGCAGAAGGTCGCACGCCGCGCGGCGTCGGCCAAAGACGAGCAAGACAATTACCGATTCTACGTCGCGATGTACGGCTCGAAGCCGCGATGGGGCACGTTGATCGGCACAGATTCCGCGTGGGTGGTGCGCCTTGTGGACGATGTCGGCAACGAGTCTACGGCCGCAGAAATCGTTCCTGTGCGACGGCCTGGAGCCCTTGAGACGCGCTACTTCCCATACACAACGCCTTGGAGAAACGTGTTCCAGCTTCGCTTCTCAAAGCTGAAGGACGACGGAACGTCCGCCGTCCGCCCGGGCGCTGCATGGATCGCACTTCGGTTCGCCGGGCCTCAAGGTCACCGCGACGTGCGCTGGTTGCTTAAGCAGTAGTGCAATACGTGCGTAAAGCGCATGGTTGTTGAAGACCGTCAGGTCATTAACGCTTCGATGAGTAAGGGCTGCGTAGCGACCAACTCACTGGTGGCTTGGTCGCCGGCGCAGACCATTACGGCGCCCATCGCCGAGGCGCGAACTGCACAGGGCAGAGGCGCGCCCGTGATAGCTGATTCCGAGTATAAGGCCTGGCCTGCGCGCACCTGACCGCGCACGCTGCCATCCATCCCCAGCAGCTCCAAGCCCCCTTCGACCACAATGCAAAGTCCGGTGCTGCGCGCGCCCGCGACGGCGATCGGTGCATGGGCGCCATATCGGCGCACCGTGCTTGCCAAGAGCACAGCTTCGATAAGGGCTGCGTTCAGACGCTCGCCCAACTCGCCACCCGCGATGGCCAAACGCAGCCCCGTCGCATCCGCTTGCGTGCGTAAGTCTTCGGCAAACCCTGGCGCGTAGTCCTCGACAATCCGCGTGGCCTCCTCCGTGAACGTGGCCACAACCGATAGTGGCGCTCGCCCCACGATGCGGCCCTCGAGAAGGGCCAGCTCCTTGCCAGACCCTTGGAAGAAGTTTCCCGCGTTGACGTTTTTGGACCAATCGTCGGACAAGCGAGGAGCCACCGACACGGCCCCGGCGAGTACATGCAGTAGCGCGGGCACTGGCATCTCCTCGTCGCGTCGCAACTCCCACACGGTCATGCGTCGGCGCAACTTGTCGATCACTGGCGGGTCAAAGCCCGCGTACATGCGTGCCAGCTCGGCATCCCAAGGCGTGCCTGTGGTGGGAACGGTGGGCGCCTGCGGGATGGGAGGCGGCGCGCCTGCGGCCGCGAGCTCGCGGCTCAAATCGATCGGCGGAATGCTCATCATGGGCGTTGTGGCTGCGAAATCACCAGGCGGAATGCTGAGGCTGGGCCCCAACGCAGTCGTGGGTAGCTCGGCTGCCACACGCTGCAGTTCTACAGCGCGTTCGAGGCGACCATCGTTGCGCGCCGTCACCGCGGCGCGTCGCAACCACTGTCGTGCGCCTTCGCGGTCGCCTCGCTGAAGGAGAGCTTTGGCAGTGTCCAACGCCCACAAGACGTCGTCAGAATCTGCTGGAAGCGGGGGAGGGACCACGTCGTGCATGCGCCGGTTGATACTCTAGCGGCCCCGCGCAAATGCGGCGAAATCTTCGGCGAAACTTTATGCAGTCCACATGCATTGTGCTTATGGAGCGAAACGACCTATTTGTGCTTGGCGGGCGCGGGAGGGCGAGAACTCCCGCGCCGCGTGGACGGCATCGCAGGCAACACCTCCGTCGTCGGAGGCGGCGGCAATGTGCCCAAGCGATGAGGCAATTCACTTGGGAGACGTCGCGCAAGCCAGCCGATGAGTTTGAGCGTCGCGTCGCGTATCTCGCTGGGCATCGCGTTCACTTGCGCCAGCAGAGCCAAGTCAGAGATGAGACGGACGCGACCACATTCGTCTGGCATGCCTGAACCGGGGACCCGGTCCATCGAGAGCTCGGAGCCGCGCGCGTACACCTCGAAAGAGACATGCTGCGAGCTTGCAGCCTCGTCGTCGGCAGGCGGGACGAGACTTCGTTTTGTAGACAGCAGAGCGGGTGGGCGTACCGTCATGGGGGGCCATAGACTAGCGCGATTCGTGAGCCTGTCTAGTGGCGCAAAATCGGATACCTTGCGCAGGTGATGCTTTTCGCGTTAGCGAGGGCGTCGGTGGCACTCCCGATCTTGAAATGGGCAGGCGGAAAGCGGGCATTGCTGCCCGAGCTCTTGGCGCGTGTGCCCACTGAAATTGGCACGTACTACGAGCCGTTTGCTGGAGGCGCGGCCCTATTTTTTCGCTTGGCCGATGCCCCACCTTTTGAGCGTGCCGTTCTGGCCGATCGAAACGCCGAACTCATCAATTTTTACGCGGTGGTGCGAGATCGCCTGCCTGCTCTCTCGAAGGTTCTTGAGCAGGCGCCGCAGGGCGAAGAGATGTACTACGCTGTGCGTGACGTGGACGTGAGCGCGCTCGATGACGTTGCCCGCGCGGCGCGCGTCGTCTACCTCAACCGCACGTGCTTCAATGGGTTGTGGCGGGAGAATAGGTCGGGGAAATTCAATGTGCCGTATGGACACAAGGTGCGCGCGCGCCTTTGCGACCCTGCCCGCATGAAGCGCGCCACCGAAGCGCTCGCGAATGTGCAGCTGCTCACGGGAGACTTTGCCCAAGTGGTCAGCAAAGCCAAGGCCGGCGACTTCGTGTATTTCGATCCGCCTTACGCGCCCGTTTCGGCTACTTCGAAGTTCACCGACTACTCGGGCGGAGGCTTTGACATGGACGCGCAGGAGCGCCTTTGTCAGGTGGCCACGCAGCTGCGCGGACGCGGTGTGCGCGTGATGCTTTCCAATTCGGACACACGAGACATACGTGTGCTTTACAAGGACTTTAAGCTGAGCACTGTGGACGCGCCTCGCGCCATCAGTGCGCGCAATGTTGGTCGCGGTGTGGTCAGGGAGCTGCTTATCGAAGGGAGCGTAGGATGAGCCTGTGGCCTGATGAAACCCTAGCCCGCACCGTGAAAGCCGAACTGCGAAAACGGACCAAGGCCGTACGTGCACGCATGAGTCCGGAGCAACACCGGAGCGAGAGCGATGCGCTGTGCGCGCGCGTCCTGTCCTCCACAGCATTTATAGCTGCGCGATCGCTGGGGCTATATGTGCCCCACGTGGCCTACCGCGAGCTGGATGTGTGGGCGATAGCGCGGGCCGCGTGGGAGGCCGGCAAGGAGGTGGCGATGCCGCGCTGGCCCATAGACTTGAGCGGGATGCAGTTCGCACGGGTGACATCGGAGAGTGACACCGCGGAGGACGCGCGCGGATGGGGCGCCGCACGCAGCGATGCACCCGAAGCCACGCCCGAATTGATCTTGGTGCCGGGCTTGTTGTTCGACGACCAGGGCCGCCGCTTGGGCTACGGCGCAGGGCTCTACGACGGCTACCTGCGTGGGCGAGCCGAACGCGGACCAGGTGCCGCGACATCGCTTGCCGCTCCACCTGTAGCTTTGGGCGTTTGCTTCGACTTCCAGCTCGCTGTGGAGCTGCCCGAGAGCCCGGGTGACGTGCGCGTTGACGGGGTAATCACGAACCAAAGGGAGCTGCGAATCGGGCGGTAGTCTCGCCCGTGCGGGCCGAATGCCAACGCACGTTTACGGCCGTAGCATCGGCGGGGACATCCAACTCGAAGTCGTAGCGATCGCCTGACCCGCGACTGCTGCCTTGCAGCAAATCCGCGCCTAAGCCCATGCCCCAGCCCTCAAGGTGCATCACCCGCGCCGCGCCATCGCGTAGCGGTGGCACTTGCGCGCTTCCTTCGTAGCTGACGTGCAGCGCCGGAGGCCCGTTGTGCGGCAAGGCCTTGGCGGAGTCCAAAATGTGGCTGGGGAGGTACCCTGTATTCTGCACGCGTATCCGTACGCGCGTGCCTTGTTGAGCGGACATAGCAGGCGTTGCATGCACGAGCGTGATGGCGACCTTGGGGGCCAAGGCGGCCAATCGCCCTACAAAGTCGGTCTGGCCTTTGCATATCTCAGGGAGCAATTCAGCAGGCGGATTCCACTGCCCATAGCGTACGTCCATGCCGCCTACCTCCAGCGGCCCCAGCTGCGGATGCAGGGCTTTGCGCCAGGGCACAAAAAGACGCCGGCTATTGTGCTCTTTGTCCCAGGCGGCCAAGCGCAGTAACTCGGCTTTGCCAAAGAGCGTGTAGTATTCAACAAATCGTTTGGGGCGCGTCATGCCGATGCGCGCGAACAAATCCCAAAGCTCGCAGGTAAGCGCGACGGCGCCGCGTTGGTGGTAGGCGTAGTCCTGCACATCACCGCAAAGCGCCACCTCGGCGTCGTAGGTGAACTCCTCGTAGCCGCTCACGGTTGGGTACTTGGTGTTCTCTTCGGCCCACGCTGCGAGTTGCTTGTAGAGTGCAAGGTCCGCGGTCTTCATCTTGCTGTCGCTTGCCGAACCCAGTGGCCGGATAAACACACCGCCAAAACAGTGGTAGTTCATCCACGCGAAGATGGTGGGTTCGCGCGTTGTAAACTCCACCACTGCGCGGGCTTCGGGGGACGACATGGGGAAGAGCCCGGCTCCGGCCTGCTCGTTCTCTTGCTTCCAGCCGTAAGGAAAATTGCGGTTCAGATCTGTGTCGTTGTCCGACAGATAGTACGGGTCGGGGACGCTTCCGTCGAAGTTCTCGATGTGGCCCTCCGGATACATTTTATAAAATGGCCCCGTATCGTCGATGTCGCGCGCGAGCATGATGCCAGGACATTCACGGCTCTCTACGAAGTCGCCTGCCGGGTCTTCCTGGCGCATGATCAAGATGGTTCCGTCGCCGTCTACGTCCGACAGCGCCCAGTGGGGCTTGTGCGGCTCTTGGTGCTCGGCGCGCGGGTTGCTTCGCACGTAGCGTCCTGTCGTGAGCACAGCCTCGGCCCCATCGGGCGCCATGCGCGCGCAGACGAAGAACCGCACGCCGCGCAGGGCAGCCGCCACGCCATCGCTGTAGCCATGGGCGCCGCCCGTGTGCAGGGCCACCAAGCGATGGATGAGCTCTACACATACATTGGTGCCCGTGAGTTCCATCGCGTGCATGTTGGCGTCCACCCACACGCTCGGTCGCGCTCGCTCAGGATCGGGGCCCACCGTGACGAGCCACATGGGGCGGCCCTCCGGCGTTGTGCAGAGCGCACGCAGATGTATGAGCGCGGGATGCATACGGGAAAGGCCTTGAAGCTCGGCCGTGAGCCCGTCGTGCGTGAGGTAATCGCGAAGGTGGTTTGGAAGCGCAGTTTCCATGTGGCCAGCAAGGGCTACCACGCGGCTCGTACCCGTTCTAGATCAACCACACCAAGGTCGCGCCATCGCCGCCCTCGCCTGAGCCGCCGGCTCGGAAATGGGCCACGTCGCGGCGTCCGTGCAGCTCGTCGCGCACGACGTCGCGCAGCGCCCCGGTGCCGTGGCCGTGCACGAGAAACACCACGTCTTCGCGCAGGCGGGAGGCTTGGTCCAAAAATCGTTGCGTGGCCTCTACGGCCTCATCGGCGCGTAGGCCGCGCAAATCGCAGGTGTTGCTCGACGTTTGCACGGCACCCCGAGCGTAGGTGTCATTACTTGCCGTTGTGGTGGCGAGCCCGCGTGTCTGCGAGGGCTTAAGGCTCGAGCGTCTGTTGGCGTCCGGGAGCAGCCGCAAGGCGTTTGCCTTTGCCTGCAACCGGAGCGCGCCCGCTTGGATGCTCACGCTTTGCCCGCTCGCCGAAAGCACGATGACTTCCTTTCGAAGCTCCGTGTGCCATACACGCATCTGCGGGCGTAGCTCCTCGGGGCGAGGCTGCGGCCCAAGCGCGCGGCCAGGCTCTTCCGGTGGCTGCTCGGGCGCCATCGCAGCGGCGGCGGACAGTGTTTTTGCAATGGCTTTGAGCTCACCGGCATCGGCCGTGTTTGCGAGCGCATCTTTGGCACGCAACAATTCCGCGCGCGCTTTGGCGATTCCCGTACGAAGCTCCGCCAGATCTTTGTAGAGGGACTTCTCCTCTTTGGCATGCATGCGCGCGCGCTCGGCCGCCACTTCGGCGCGCTCTTCGGCGAGCAGCGTGGTGTTCTCGAGGAGCTCTACGCGCGCGCGCTCGAGCTCAGCACGCGCGTGATCCAAGTCGCGTACCGTGGTCTCAAAATCGCGATCTTCGCCAGCCAAAAAAGCGCGTGCGTTACGGAGCACGGCTGCAGGCATGTGAAGCCTCTCGGCAAGGGCGAAGGCCTGGCTTAGGCCTGGCACGCCCAGGGCCAGCCTAAAGCTTGGGGTCATCGTGGCAAGGTCTACGCCCACGCTTGCGTTGGCAAACTGCGCGTCGCCCAAGGCCAGTGCTTTGAGCCCTTCGTAGTGGGTGGTGACCAAGGTGGTGGCGCCGGCGGCGCAGAGGTGGCGCAGTACGCCGGCGGCCAAGGCTTCGCCCTCACGCGGATCGGTACCGCTCGCGAGTTCGTCCAAAAGCACAAGTGTGCCCGGCCCCGCATCCTCCAGCAGCGCGACCACATGCGTGAGGTGTGCACTGAATGTAGAAAGGTTGGCGCTGAGGCTTTGGGAGTCGCCTACATCCGAGACTACAGCGCGCATCGCCCCCATGGCGCTGCCCTCGGCGCATGGAACCGGCAGACCAGCGCGCAGCATCAGCGCCGCCAAGCCCATGGCCTTGAGCGCCACCGTCTTGCCGCCTGCATTGGGGCCGCTTACGACCAAGCACTGGCCCGCACGCACCACCACATCGGAGGGCACAACGTGGCCACCTGCAAAGGCCAAAAGGGGGTGCCTTAAATCCCGCAAATCGGCATGACCCAGCGGCGCCGGATCGGGAAATCGCATGCGAAACTCCACGGCCAAACGCGCCGTGGCCGCACGCACATCGGCAAGGCACAAAGCGTTGAGGGCTTCGCGGAGCGCGGGTGCATGCGTCGCCGCTTGCGCCGAGAGGCGCGCCAGCACGGCATACTCTTCTCGTTCGATCTCCACCGCCAGAACACGCAGTTGGTTGCCCAGCGCAACCAGCGCGCGGGGCTCCACGAAGAGCGTACCGCCGCTTGCGCTTGCGCCGTGCACAATCCCGGGAAAACGCTCATGGGCATCGCTGCGCAGCGGGACGACGTAGCGTCCGTCGCGTTCGGTAATGTATGCGTCCTGCAACAAGCTCGCATGGTTGCGCAAAACTTCCTGCGCCCGACTTAGTAGCCGTGCCTTGGCGACCTTGTGCTCTGCGCGACTGCTTGCGAGCTTGGTGCTCGCGCGATCGGAGATGCTGCCGTCGCTCTCAAAACACGGGGCCAAATCACGGGCCAAAACCGCGAGCTCAGGAGCGGTGCGTGCGGCCTCGCAGAGCAAGGGCGCCGCTGCCGTGCGCAGGGTCAAAAAGCGTCGGAGCAACTCGATGGCGTGCAGGGCCTTGAGCAGATCGATAAAGTCGGATGCCGTGATGACCCCTTGCACGGCCACGTGGCTCACCACGCGCTGCACGTCCGGGGCGGGTGCAATCGGCAGCGGCGTGCCTGCATCCTCGAAGGCAATGGCCTCCATCGCTTGCGCGCGCAACGCCGCGCAGGTCTCGTCGCTAGGCGCGAAAGAGAGTGCGAGTGCGGCCTTCTCGCCCGCTTGGGTGCGAGTACGTGCTGCGAGCTCTGCGAGCACGTCGCCGAACTCCAAGTCCGCAAGTGTCTTGTCGTTGGAAAATAAGTCGGTCATGCAACCAATCAATCCGTCAATGCCACGGGCGCATTAAGTAAGCGGCCCACCGCCGCTGCTTCCGTCACCGATGCTGTTCTTTTCCAGATATCGAAAGATGGTGCGAGGGTCTACGCCCAAGTCGCGCGCCGTCAGCGTGCGGTTGCCGTCGTTCTTTGCGAGCACCTCCATGATGTACCTCCGCTGGAACTCCTCTTTGGCCTTTTCAAGTGGCAAGACACCGGTCTGGGCGCCGGCCTCTAGCCCCAAATCGGCGACGCCGATAACTCCTGTGTCGCAGAGCACCAGGGCTTTTCGAATGCGATTCTCAAGCTCACGCACATTGCCGGGCCAGGTGTGGCGGCGAATGGCCACGAGTGCGCTTGGGTCAAAGCCGCGCACCTGCACGCGCATCTCTTCGGAGTGCTTGGCGAGCAAGGACTTGGCGATAACGATCACGTCGTCGCCGCGATCGCGCAGCGCGGGTAGGTGCAGGTTCACGACGTTGAGGCGGTAGTACAGATCTTCGCGGAAGCGCCCCACTTTGACCTCGTCTTCGAGTACCCGGTTCGTGGCGGCAACGACGCGGATATCTACCTTCTCAGCGCGGGTGTCGCCCACACGTGAGACCACGCGCTCTTGCAGCGCGCGCAGCAATTTCACTTGTAGGGCAAGTGGAAGCTCGCCGATCTCGTCCAAAAACAGGGTGCCGCCGTTGGCCGCTTGGAACTTGCCATCGCGGGTGGCCGCAGCGCCTGTGAACGCGCCTTTGACATAGCCAAAGAGTTCGCTTTCGATCAGGTTCTCAGGGATCGCGCCGCAGTTGATGACGATGAACGGGCCATCGCTGCGGTTAGACGCGCGGTGCACCTCGCGCGCGACGAGTTCTTTGCCGGTGCCGGTCTCGCCTGTGACGAGCACGCTGACATCGGTGGTCGCAACACGCGCCAAGCGGCGGAACAACTCGACCATGCTCGCGCAGGCGCCGACGATCTCACCCGCGTGCTTGCCCTTAAGTTCTTCGTACAGCCGCACCTTGTCGAGCTTGAGCGCTTCGAGCAGCGAGGCGTTCTGAAAGATGAGCGAGGCTTGGGAAGCAAAAATGTGCAGCAAGTCCAGTTGCGCGCGTTGGAACAGGCCCTTCACACTGTCGTTGCCTACGTAAAGGACGCCGGCGACCTCGCCTGCCGCGTACAGCGGGGCGCACATGACGCTGGAGAGCTTCAGCGCGATGACGCTCTGGCTCCCACCAAATTGCGTGTCCGACAGCGCATCGCTCACGATCACGGGGGTACCCGAGGTCATGACGCGCGAGACGATGGAGTCCGAAAAGGTGGGGGCCTCTTTGCCAGGTAATTTCCTTGCGGCGCGGGCCACGAGCTTGGTGGGGTCCGCCGCGTCCCGCAGCAGGACAAAGCCCTTCTCGGCGCCCGTGACTTCTAAAATGGCGTCAAGCATGCCTTCGAAGAGCTCGTCGATGCCGGGCGAATTCATTAGTGTGCGGCTGAACTCTTGCAGCTTGCGCACGCCGGCCAAGTGATGGTGTTCGGTGAGGCTGGGCGCTACGGTCTCGGATACCTGAGATGCACGCGCCGGCTCGTCCAGCATGCTGAACACCAATTGTGCGTCGCCCAACTCCAGCCGGTCATTGTGCACCAAACGCCCGCGTCGCTTCTTCTTGCCGTTGATCGCGATGTGGGCGTCGCGGTCGGCCTCTTCCAGGTTGAAGTCACGCCCGTCGAACAACACCTGCGCATGCACACGCGCCACGCTCGGCGTATCCAATCGCAAGTCCACAGCCGCATCGCGCCCTAGGGTGAGATGCGGCTTGGAGAGTGAAAACACACGCGGCAGAGTGCCATCCGCGCGCAACCACTTGAGTGTAGGCATGAGAGACCCGCGCTTTCTGAGAGCCTTGCCCGAATCCCGGGCGGCGGCTTGCTAGAATGTACCCATCGCGGTTACCAGGCCGCCACCTCGTTGTGGCGAGGCACCAAAGTTCACGCGGAACGCGCTGCGGGTCACGGCGGTTTCGTCATCGTCTCGCATATCGGCCGTCAGCGCACCCATGACGGCCGCGCCTGCGATACCCATGACGCCCGCAAGGACCAATACCTTTTGGTTGTCGCCACCGGAGGCCAACGTAGGAATGAATGCCAACGTGGAGCCGGCGGTCCCGATGCCGTAGCCCATCCACATGTACTGCGTGGTCTTCCAAGAAGGCGTCCACAAGGTGGAAAGCACGGCCGAGCCCACCATTCCGGCGTTAAGACCCACCAACGAGCCCGTGGTAGCGCCGTCCTTAAAGTCGCCTTCGGTGAAGTTCTTGCCGGTGAGGCCGCCGCCGATAAGCGCCCCGGAGACGGTGCCCATGCTGGCGCCCGAACCGATCAGCGCGATCGAGCGCGGATCGGGACGGAAGTACTCGCCCCAGAAGTAACCCCCAACCGCGCCGCCGGTCATGGTGAGCCAGCTCACGGTGCTTACAGTACCGAACTTCCATTCGCTGCCCACGGGGCTGTTCTGCGCCTGCGTAAGCGAGATGGCGACGCCTTCGCCCAGGCCCAAGGTGAGACCCAACGACGTGGCTGCAGGTACGCCGCGATGCAACGTGGTGTTGCGATCCCAAAGGTAGGTTCCAACCACTGCACCCGCGCCTAAGATCACGGGGGGCATGATGGCCGTGGCAGGCTGGTCCCACTTAAACAGTGCGTCTAGCCATACACCTGTGCCCACGCCGTAGATGGCTCCTGCACCATACAAGTAACTCATCTCAAACTCGCTGCGTCTGCGCTTACGCGCTGGGGTCGGTGCGGCGGGTGCCGGAGCCGGAGGCTGCTGCTGGAAAGGGCTGGCACTCCAGCCCTGTTGCGGCTGTTGCTGCTGCTGCGGTTGTGCCTGCCATGGTTGTTGCTGCTGCTGTGGTTGTGCCTGCCATGGTTGCTGCTGCTGCTGCTGCTGCTGTGGTTGTGCCTGCCATGGTTGTTGCTGCTGCTGCTGCTGCTGTGGTTGTGCTTGCTGTATCGGCTGCGCGGGCGCAGGCGCTTGGGGCTGCACTGTCCAGGGTTGTGCTTGCTGGGCTTGCTGCGCAGATGCGCTGAGCGAGACAAAGAGCGAGGCCAAGGCCGAGGCCTGAACGGTGGTGAAAACGTGGCGAGTTCGCATAGTGCGCGCCACGTTACACCAAGTGTTTCCCGGGGCTCTAGAAACTTGGGGCCACGAGGTGAGGGCGCGCACTGCGGGGCGCGCGTGACAATGCCTGGCA
>JAYWGI010000295.1:0-5662 GCA_043779025.1 Myxococcales bacterium | reverse complement strand
CACGGAGAACTTGCAGCGTCAGCGGTCGCAGAGTCTGCAGTGCTTGTTCCGCTATCTGTTGTCGTTGCGCTATCGGTCTTTGCCGGGCCGGTGTCTGTGGCCGGTGTCGTGCCTGTATCGGTTGTGACGGTTGCGTCCTGGCCGCTGGACGTGACCGCGGGCTTGTAGCCCATCGTGTCGTCGTCGCCGCATGCGTAGGCTGCGATGAGAAGGAAGGGAAGGGTGATGCGTGCGTAGAATTTCACACGCGGAAGGCTAACCCCGTCGCAATGCCAGGCCAACAAAAAATCGCCCTCCCTTCGTTGATGGGTTGGAGGCCGCCATTGGAATCGCGTAGCGTCCCCTCGGTGAAACATACTTTGCTTTTGGTTTCGGTTCTGTGTTTGGCAGATGCCGCATGCTCTTCGAGCACGACTCCCGGGGCGCCTGCGTCTAACGCTGCGGATACCGGAGTGTCCGTGATCGCGTGCGGAGGCGCGGGGGCGCCCAAATGCTCGGTAGGCGACGCATGCTCTTCGGCCCTCATGTGCGCCACGGGCAATTGTGTGAACAACCGATGCGCAGTGTCTTCGTGCACCAACAGCAAGCGTGACGGCGATGAGACCGGTGTGGATTGCGGTGGGAGCTGCAGCGAGAAGTGCGATGGCGATGCGTGCACGGTGGCAGCAGGCTGCAAGAGCCGGCTGTGTGTGGGGCAGGTCTGCGCTCCCTCCGGCACCAAGTCCTGCGGCGTAGGCGTGACGACCTTGTGCGAGAACGGTAAAGAGTGCGGTCTGTCCGCCGACTGTGCATCGGACGTCTGTACCCAGAACGGCGTGTGCGAACCTCCGGGCGCCAGCGTGCACGACGACGGCGTGCGCAACGGCGGCGAAACGGGTGTGGATTGCGGAGGGACGGCCGCGCCGGCCAAGCTTTGCAAGGCGGGTGGTGCTTGCAAGAAGAGTGCCGACTGCGAGGGGGTCTGCCCAGCCGGGGGCGGCGTGTGTGCTGCCCCATCGGGGAGCGACGGGAAACAAAATCAGGCGGAGACGTCGGTCGACTGTGGCGGCCCCAACGCAGGGCCCTGTGCCTTGGGCTTACGCTGCGAGAGCGACACCGATTGCGTGCGCATCTACTGTGACGCGAGCAAGTCTTGCAGCACCCCGACGAGCTCCGACGGCATCAAGAACGGCCGCGAGAGTGACATCGATTGCGGCGGCGGCGCCGTCACCAATGGCGCCTTTGCCTACACGGCGCCGCGTTGCAAGGTGGAGCGCCAGTGCCGCATCACAGCAGACTGCGGCGAGGGAGCTTGCTCGCCGAAGGGGCTGTGCTTGCCGCCTTCATGTGCCACCTCGGAGACGGGGGGCATCGACACGTGCGGTGTCGGCGAGCCGCTGAGCGCTGCACCCTTTACGCCCGCCGCGACGCACGAAACATGCTGCCGTACACTCAAGTTGCCGTCTCGCAACCGACGTTTGGACAAGTATGAGATCACCGCAGGCCGCTACCGCAGCTTTATCAATACGGTTGCGCCCGACGTGCGCGGCTGGGCCGCCACGTACATTGCGTCGCACCCCACGGCACAGTTGAGCGCGCTGCTCAGCGCCTACCCAACAGTACGCAGCATCCTGCCAGCCACCTACGGCGGTAGCGCGGGCGTTCATGCGCACCTGGGAAACGACATGGACAACTACTCCGGCGGAATCCGAGGTTGTTTCAACGGCGCGGGGGCCTCGGGCGGCAATACGTATTGGCCGGGTTCTGGGACGCGCAGTGCATTTGGATTGCCGCCTCGCGTGCATCCGCGTGAGGTGATCGACGCCAAGTCGCTTACCTGTCAAACGCCGGTCATGTTGATGGCGTTCTGCGCTTGGGATGGCGGGGAGCTCGCGTCACTCGATGACATGCGCGACGCGTGGGGGCCCGCGACCTATCCGTGGGGGGCGACGGACGAACAAGGCGGCGTCGCGGGTCGCGTACGCGATGCCGCCGACATCATCGGCAGCGACGGCACCGCGCGGCGCTGGGATCGCCCTACAGGCAAGTATCTCTGGTGCAACGGGAATCCACCGGCCGGGCCCTACACTGGGTACCCTAGCTCGGCCGGTACGGGCGGGTGGGCCTGTCAAAATGCGTCGCTCCCCAACAACGGAGTCTTCTACGCGTTTCCTGCGGTCTACAATACCACCGACGATCAAACGCCTTGGGTCGGTGCGCCCGGTCGCTTCCCCTACGATCGCTCGACCCGCGTGTCGCCGGTCGGTGGTGAAGCGTGGGCCGACCTCATGGGTTCACTTGCAGAATACACAGGTGACTTCAACGCGACCGGCGGCTTCTATCCCGACGGGCATGAGATGTGTGATTTCTCATCGGCGCCGGCAGCGGGCGCTGCCACCTGCACGCGGGCGGGCCGAGCCGGTACAGGCACTCTCTACACCGGTCTGCCTACTACTGGCATGATTGGCGCAACCTGGGAGGGCCATGAATACATGAACGGGGGCAACGGCTATGCGAACGCCTTTCCGTCTACCTTCCAATACGGCAAGTTCGGCGGTCGGTGTGTGCGCCCAATGCCGTGATTTGACGGCCCTTGCACGCAAGGGCCCGAGTGTGACAGAGACCAGGGCTTCGTGACGGAGCATCCAGATCTCGAGGTGGGGCAAGCGACCTACTCTGTGCGGCTACCCTCCTTCGAGGGCCCGCTCGATTTGCTGCTTCATCTTTGTCAGAGGCACGAGCTGGAGATCATGGACATCCCAGTCGCTTTTGTGACCGAGAAGTACCTTGAGTACCTGGATGTGATGCGCGTGATGTCGCTCGATATCGCTGCAGAGTACTTAGTGATGGCCGCTACGTTGGTGCACATCAAATCGAAGATGCTGCTGCCTGTGGTGCCAACCGAGCAAGACCAAGACGAAGAGGACGAAGAGGACCCCCGCGAGCGCTTGATTCGTCAATTGCTCGAGTACCAAAAGTACAAGAAGGCGGCCGAAGACCTGATGTCCGGCGGCATCGCAGGAGCCGATGTGTTCTCGCGCGGCGGCAAGATTGAGACGGTGGTGCACGAGGCGGAGGCGCCTCTTGCCGACGTGCCGCTATTCTCTTTGGTGGAGGCTTTTCACCGCGTGCTGGGCCGGACCAAGGTGCCCATCACCCACGACATCGTGGCCGATCGTGTGTCGATCAACGATCGCATTCACGAGCTCATCGAAGTGCTCAAAGACCAGCGGCAGATGCCCTTTGAGCAGTTGTTCGAGGGCGTGATGACCAAGTTTGACGTGGTAATTACCTTCTTGGCGCTGCTTGAGATGGGCAAGTTGCGGCTCACGCGCTTGTTCCAAACAGACCCCCTTGCGCCCATCTATGTGGAGCTCTCGGCTGAGCATGCCCAGGCGCAACTTCCCGACACGGAGATGTGAGTGATGACGGCAGAATACACCTATTTTGAATGGATGCAGTCTGCAGCCGTACCCGCACCTGCTGCTGCGGCAGAGTCTGCGGCCGATCCATTGCCCGCGTCGCCGACCTTCTTTGCTTGGCTCGCGCCGAGCGTCCACGCAGTGCTGCCCGTGATCGAAGAGTCTGTGCTCTTTGCAGATGCCGCGCGCGAACTCACCCCCGACGCGCCACCGGCTGAGATGAGCGAGGAAGAGCGTCGCGAGCTCAGCGGAGCGCTCCTGGCCATGGTGTTCGTGGCCGACAAGCCTGCCAAGCTGCACGACTTGGCGCGCGCCACCAACCGCGCGGTGGAGCAAGTCAAAGAGCTGCTGGAGGGCTTGCGGGATCGCACGCAGGACGACGGCATTCGTATGCAAGAGGTGGCCGAAGGCTGGGTGATGCGTACGCATCCGCGCTTTGCCGCCTACGTGATGGATCTCACGGGCCAGAAACCTGTGAAGCTCTCTCGCGCGCAAGTGGAGACACTTGCCATCTTG
Source organism: Myxococcales bacterium (assembly GCA_043779025.1). Taxonomy (GTDB): domain Bacteria; phylum Myxococcota_A; class Polyangia; order Polyangiales; family Polyangiaceae; genus JAAFHJ01. Next base: position 1,745 of record JAYWGI010000295.1, on the reverse strand, counting down.
GCGTATCGCCAGCCCATCACGCGACCTGAGATCGACGAGATTCGTGGCGTTGATTCGGGCGCCGTTCTGAAGGTGCTTTTGGAGCGCGACCTGATTCGTATTTTGGGCAAGCGCGACGAGCCCGGGCGGCCCATTCTCTACGGCACGACCAAGTACTTCTTGGAGTTCTTCGGGTTGCGATCGCTGCGCGACATGCCAACGCTGCGCGAGTTCACGGAACTCAGCGATGATTCTCGCAAAAAAGCAGAAGAAAAGCTGGGCGATGCGTTTCACGCGCCTCCGCCGCTACCCGCGCCCGAACCTGACGCCGCTCCCGCGGAGCCTGAGGCAGTGGTGGCCGATGATGCGGAGGTGAGCGAGCCTGTGGAAGTCGACGATGAATTGGATGCAGAGTCCAACGATGGCTTGGACAGCGACGAGCCCGACCCCAAGTCGGTCGAAGCGCAGGAGGAGCCAGGCTCTGAGACTCCAGACGATGACGATGACGATGACGACGACGAAGAAGCGCCCCCCTCCGTGGCGGATGCACCCGCTTCCGTGCGACCTCCCGCCAAGGTGATTGATCTCAGCGACTGGGAGCCGCCGCCCGTCGACGATGGCGATGACGGCGACGCGGACGACGGCGCGTGAAAAGCCGGACCACCACGGACGCGCGTTCGCTGTTTGCCGCGGTGGCGCAAGAGGGCGGCGCTGTTCCGCTTGCCGAGCGGATGCGCCCGCGCACACTTGCAGAATACATGGGCCAGACGCCGGTGCTTGGCGAGGGGGCCTGGTTGCGGCGTGCCATCGAGAGCGATCGCGTGCCTTCGCTCATCTTGTGGGGGCCACCCGGCGTGGGAAAAACCACGCTGGCGCGATTGCTCGCGGCGCATACGCGTTCGGAGTTTGTGGCCATCAGCGCGGTGCTGTCGACCATCGCGGAGTTTCGCGAGTTAACGGCCGCCGCGCGCGAGCGGCGTGACTACCAGGGGCGCCGCACATTGCTATTTGTTGACGAGATTCATCGCTTCAACAAGGCGCAGCAGGACGCCTTTTTGCCGCACGTGGAGTCTGGCTTACTCACCTTGGTAGGGGCGACCACCGAGAACCCCTCGTTCGCGCTTAACCACGCACTGCTGTCGCGTGCGCGCGTCGTGCGCTTGTCGGCGCTGGAGCCTGAGGCGGTGCGCGCGCTACTTCTCCGCGCACTCGACGACGCGGAGCGCGGATTGGGCGGTGAGGGGCTGGTGCTTGCGGAAGAAGCCTGTGCGTTGTTGGTGGAGCGATCGGCCGGCGATGCCCGGCGCGCCCTGTCGGCGTTGGAGCTTGCCGCGCAGGCAGCGCAAACAACCGAGATTGGTGTGAGTGATGTGGAGACAGCGCTAGGCGACTTGTTCTTGCACTACGACAAAAAGGGCGACGAGCACTACGGCGTCACAAGCGCCTTTATCAAGAGCATGCGCGGCAGCGACCCGGACGCCTCCATGTACTGGATGATGCGCATGCTGGAGGCCGGGGAGGACCCCTTGTTTGTGCTACGCCGCATGTTGATCTTTGCCAGCGAAGATGTGGGGCTCGCCGATTCGCGCGCGCTGTTGGTGGTGCAAGCCGCGGACGAAACGTTTCGGCGGTTGGGGATGCCTGAGGGCATGTACCCGCTTGCGCATGCGTGCCTATACTTGGCCACAGCGCCCAAATCGAACGCCGCCAACCTTGCATGGCACCGCGCAAAAGAGCTTGTGAATGCGCACGGCGCTTTGGATGTG
>JAYWGI010000294.1:0-2093 GCA_043779025.1 Myxococcales bacterium | reverse complement strand
CAAGAGCCAGACGACCGCGACGATCTCCACGACGACGGTGAGGGCGCTCCGTTTCAGAGTGCGATGGATTTGCTGGAGGCGGATGAGCGGGGCGCTGGAGGCCACGGCGCGGACGGGACGCATGGCGCGCACGGCGACCGCCCGCGCGACCCGAGCTTGCCGTACGTGGAGCGTGACGGCGCCTGGCACGTGCTACATTAAGCAGCGATGAAGCAACGACAAGCGATTGTGGTCTGTGCGGTCGCCGCGTGCGCCTCGCTTTTGGGCGCGTGTTCAATCCTGTTTTCCGAAGGCGGCGGCAGCACGCTAGCGGCCGGAGATGGCGGCGTGAGCGTCGGGGACGCGGGCACGGCCGTAATTGAGTTCTCCTGTCCGGACGGCGGCGTGTCTCCGTGCACGGTGCTTGGTGACCAAGTCGACGACCGAAGTTTTTCATGGCCGGAGGCTGGCCTTGATTCTCACGTGATGAATGTAGCGCTGGTGGTCTCGGCGGCAGATGTGTTCGGCGCTGCGCAACTGCGCGGCAATACGGCAAGCGCAACTCGGACAGTGTGGGGGCACTGGAGCCGATCGGAAAAACCTCGAGACGTGAATATCGGAAGCACGTTGGTGTGTGAAAACAGCGCAGATTGCTTCGGATTTTTGCACCTAAGCGCGGCCGCTAAAGTCTCGTTCGTATATTCACCGTCTGGCGTAAGCACATGCCGTGGAGGAGCATTCGTGACCACTGTGAGCCCCCAATCTAACCCGAATTTTCTGCCCTCTTGTTTCGGCAAAGAGAAAGGTGTGCAAGACAGCTATACACTGCATGCGGTCGACCGGCCGGTAGTCTATCTCGCCGGCACAGTCGTCAACTATGCGATGAAGAATGAGCCTGCCTCAGCGCCCAGTGAGCTCAGCGGCGTGGTGGCCGCGTCGGGCCTGTGGGGCGGTGCTCTTCAAACGAACGTATTCGGCGACATCGATGCGCTCTTCAGTACCGACACGACGCTCCGAGCTGTCACCCGGCAGCGCGAGCCCGATATGGTTAAAAACGAGGCATTTGGGGCGCCTCTGTCGCTCCTGACAGCTGCAAGAACTGGAGATACGGTGTACCTGGCGGGGCTCGACACTGAAAAAAAGTCTTTCGTGCTTAGCGCGCGAAACTGGCCGACAGCCAAGGAGTTGCCAAAGTTGTTCCCGTCGATTGAAGAGCTAAAGCTGGGAAAACCGTTTGCCGGAAGCAAAGGTGTAGAGCCCTGGCGGAAGCCGCTGCTCATGCAGATCGATGCCGCTGGGAAGTTGTGGCTCGTGGCGCGGTCTCTTGTGCCGGGGAGCGAAATGCAGTGCAATTTGGTTTCGCTCAGGCAACAGTCGGTATCCCCGCAGCGTTGGACGATATACACGCTTGCTGCCAATACGCCCTGCGAGGGGCTCTCGTTTGATGCATCGTTGGACGGAAACAGTAAGCTGCACATCATTTACGGCATGGGAGTGTCGGGGGCCTCGGTGGGCTACAAGGTGATTTCTCCCTGAGTCATGTGGGCAGTGCGCCCGCGCTCACCGGCATTTTGGTCGCGACGAACGCTTGCAGTGCCTTAAGCATAACGGCGCGTGGCACGTGCTATGCTGTGCTCTGTGAATCGTACTGCGCCCTACGCCGCCCTCCTCGCATTCAGTTCCGCCTCACTTGCCGCGTGCGGCGTTTTGTTTGCCGAGGCGGGCACTGCGCCTGTCGCGCTGGCCTCGCGCGACGGCGGTGATGAAGCGGACGGTGTAGCGGCCGTTGTTTTGCCGTCCGTCAGGCGATGCGAGACCCCGGGAGCCAAATGCTCGGCGCTGACCTCACGAGACTTTGACGCGACGAGCCTGAACGACCCTCTTGCCGTCTCCAACGTTGCCATCGCAAGTGGCGCGGCCGGCTTATTGTACGTTGCCGTGCAAGGGTGGACGACGGGGAACGTTGGCAGCGTGCTGAACGGAGCAACGGGGTGGGATTCTTGGCCCCCCGAGATGGGCCCGCCCGCGAAGCCGCTGTCGAGCAACGGAAAGCTTTGCACCGGCCCGAGCTGCGTCGGGACCTTGCATCTGAGCGTGTGGAACGCGCCGCTTGC